>WQRS01000101.1 GCA_009786615.1 Treponema sp.
AAGCGGAGAACTCGATAAACCGGAAGCCTTCCCTTTGAGGTTCGCCGTCTGTTCTGAGTCTTATTGTTTTATCTTCCAGTGAAAAATCGACCTTCCTTTTGGCTTCTGTCACATCCGCTTCATACACAAGAAATCCTGAGTATTCACCTGACGGCGGCAATATTCGACCTAAAGCGGAAAGGTCAAAGGAACTAAAACGCGGCTTTTGGGAAACTATTGCCCCTTCAAGATCAACGGTGAAAGGATAACCAAGCATGGCCTGTGCCAAGCGCAAATCACCGCGTTTTATGGCGGATCTAATTTCTGTGGAACTGATATGTGTTCCGTTTTCGGTTAAAAGCGGAACAACATCTGTAGGGGTATTCCGCGTGGCATTCATTTTTTTCAAGGCATTACTATCAGTATCCAATTGATAACCGCAGCGAAAATTGCTTCCGACAGCAAGAAAAGTCATATTCCCCCGCTCATGCAATAGGTTCATAAACTCTTCCCCGCTTGTGTGCCTGAACGACTCAGAAAACTCAATGACAACGGTTATTTCTATTCCCAAATCGACAAAAAAAGCCATTTTCTGCCTGAAACTGATAAGGCTTCCCTGGTTTTCATTATCTCTTGTGAATTTATGACCATTTTGCCTGAAAGTGACCGCAACAGGAACTGAATTTTCTTTTCGGGAAACAACACGTTTGATGAGCTCCTTGTGACCGCGGTGCACCCCATCAAAAACGCCAACGGTAATTGAAGAGTTGTGCGTTTTAGGTAAAAGCGGTTTTTGAAGAAAATCCTGCCAATTGACAATCTGCATTATATCTACGTTCCTGCTTATGCGTGTCTAACCAACAACCGGCTGGTAAGCGACTGTAGTATATCCTTACCATCGCATGGAGGTAAAGCGGTTATATCTTTAAGCGCCCGCTTTGTATAAATCCCTGCCACTTCAAGCGCCGCTTTATCACCGCCCAGATTGCGCACATGCGAAAGAATAATGTTTGACTGCTCTTGCAAAAAAAAGTCTTTGGAAAAAATCTCTTTTAAAATTTCAGAACCTTGCATACGCAGTGCGCAAAGCAAAGGCAAAGTGACAAGACCTGAACGTATATCATTACCCAGTGTTTTTCCTACCGTTTTTTCATCCCCTGAATAATCCAAAATATCGTCNATTATCTGAAANGTCATCCCAATNTTATATCCTATGCGGCGCAGTCGTTGGCAAACATCATCACTTACTCGCGCCTGTTGTGCGCCGGTGTGGCAGGCAAGTGAAAAAAGNAGNGCNGATTTTCCCATGATCTTTCGAAAATAATGGCGAAAAGAGGTGCTGCTTCTAAAACGGTCGTTGTTTTGCTCAATTTCCATTTGGCAAATGGTTGCGATTGCCTTTGCCAGAGTTACGGCATCTTGGGAAGATGTGTACTCAGAGGCAAGCAAAAAACAGCGGGAAAGGAGAAAGTCGCCCATGAGCACAGCATCTTTTCTGCCGTAACGTGAGTGCAAAGAAGGAAGCCCGCGCCGCACAGGAGAATCATCAATCACATCGTCATGAATGAGGGTTGCCATGTGAAGCATTTCGATTGCGGCGGCAAATCGATAATGCTTTTCCTCAAGAGTTCCAAAACGCGCCGAAACCAAAAGCATCCCGGGACGCAGAAGTTTTCCGCCGCCTGAAAAAAGGCTTTGAAGTCCTTCATTGATTACGCGGTTCTTTGAGTCAAGTGAACTTTGAATGATAGCCTTGACTTTTTCCAAGTCTTCAGTCATTCCGGAAATTTCATTCCACATCGAAAACATCACCAACCTTCGCCTACAACCCTTGGTTTCCAATGGATCGAGATTCTTGCCTGGCGTTTTCTATTCTTTGCATCTTTCTATAGTATTCAGTTTGCTTAATTATTTCTATTACGTTAAACGCATGAATTTTGTTATTGACAATTTGAATTTTTTGCTGGTCAAGCATTCTCTGTAAATGAATTTTCGTTTCCCTATGCGGAAGCCCCGCCATATTAGCAAGTTCTTTTGGTCCAAAATCAAATGTGTAGGAAATATGGCCTGTAAAAGGAACCCGGTTTTTTTCAAGCTGAATGCGCAAAAGATCATACATTTTCCCCAGCGGGTCTTTTATCAGGGTATTTGCAAGCTGCTTATAAATAAACCATATCCTGTCTGCCAAAAGGGTGGTAAGCTTTGCAATTAACTGAGGCTGAGTGGAAATCATCTGCTGAAAGTTTGCGCGGTTTACCGCCAGCACATGGCAGTTATCAAAAGCTATAGCGCTTGCGGCGCGGGGTTTGGCTTCCAAAAGCGCCATTTCACCGAATATATCCCCGGGTTTTAAAACCGCCAAAAGAACTTCATTGTCATTTACGATTTTTACGATTTTAACAGCACCTTTTTGAATGATNAAAAGCTCATCCCCTGGTTCTTCTTCGGCAAATAACATGGTGTCTTTTTGGTAAGTCCTGTTAAACTCGTTGCGGTCAAATGAAGTTCTTANATCTTTGACATAAGATGCGATCTTTAACATGCGCTGTCTTGCAAGCACGACATTTTCCCCGGTAGGGCAATATTTAATATATTTTGAATATGCATAAAATGCCTGCTTATACTGGTTTTGGTGCACATAATATTCAGCCACATCAAACAGATGTGTAATATCAGGCTCAACAGTAGTTTTAAAGGTAATACGGGAAAGCGCTTCATCCAGATAACGAAGGCGGCGTGAAAAGTGAATCATTATTTTCATAGCGACAGGAGTATTGTTCTGAATAAGGTCACCGTATTGGTCTCTATGAACAGAAATAAGGACTACATCAGTGAGTGCTTGCGCAGTTTCGATGTGGCTGTGGGAAGACATCGAAGATACAACGCCGAAGAAGTCCCCGGGGCCCAAAATATCCCCCCCCTCCTCTGCTACAACCTCAGTTTCCTTTGAAATACGAACTTTCCCCTTGTTTATTATATAAAAACTCTCGGCGTTGGCTTTACCTTCAACGACTATGTATGAGTCCTTCTTAAATGTGACAAAGCTCAAATGCAATTGTTTCGACATTACCACTCCGCGAGTAATTTCAGCATGTTGCTACATTATATGGATGCTTATAACACTTTGTCAATTAAGCTTACTACCTTTTTTTCAAATATTGGCAAAAGTTAAAAATCATCTGGTTTTCCAATAAAAAAGGCAGAGCTCCCTTTAAAGCGCTGCCTTTCAGTTTTAAGTAAGTTTTGTTATCACCAGCCATCCATCATATCATCAGGGTCTCTGTGGTGTTCTGCAAAAAGGTCAGTTACAGCACGAAGATCGTCAAAGTAGATGTAATATTGACCAAATGCTTCCCACGGATTGGCGCGCACACGGAATCCCCTGATGCTAATGCCCGCATCAAGGTGGTGGTGGGCACTGCGCTGTACTATGCCGCGGCCTTCGTCCAACTGCGGCGGAATTGCTACTGTGAGCCTTCTCCAGCCCTGGAAGTTAAGCCTTCCCATGAACAGCTCAAAGTGTCTCCCAAACATATCCTCTATGAGCAGGTACAGTTCATGGTTGGCGTTACGTCCGACAACCCAAACTGATACAGTCTTCGTTATCCCTTCAATGGGGATTGGGCGTTGAGCGTAGAAGGTAAAGTGGGTGAACCCGCGGCGGATGAAGTCAACCCTTGCGCCTAAAACGTAGTCGTTAGGGATGTTCAACCCTTCTTCAGCAGGTATGGGTTGTATTCCCAGCGGCCTTCCCCTGAAAAGCCGCGTGGTGACGAAGCCGGTGTCCGGGGACATTGTCGCACGCCAAAAGCCTTCACGCTCAAATCTGTCAACAGACACTTCTTGCAAAAACTGCTGTGCTGTGTCAACACCAAGTCTCCACGGATCAACCTCGCCAATTTCCTGGGCGAAAGCCAAACCCGCGACCGAAAAAACTAACACTAAAATTAACAATCGTTTCATGTTACGGTCTCCTTAGATTATTGGGCTTGGCTCCAAAGCTCTTGAACCAGCGTCGGGTCTGCAAGATCACTTCCGTCAAAAAGCGACTCATGGACATCGGTCAAAATCTGAAGTTGGCTAAAGTAAACGAAGAAGTTGTCTACCCTTTCAATCGGGTTTGTCCAAATTCTAAACTTGACAAATTCAAGCCCGGCATAACGGGGCAAAGTCATCCGTGTTTGGGGGATGTGAGTGGGGATGCGTACACGCAAATTCTGCCAGCCTTGAAAGGCGAGACTGCCCATAGGAACGGAATGGACTATTCCCCTGTAATCCCTGAAAAAAGCTTCCAAGGTATAATTGAGGTTTGACCCCCAAACCCACATATCCATATAGCGAATTCTGCCCGGCACCGGAATCTCAAACGGAACCGGGGGCTGCCCGTCCGCATCAGAACCCGCGATAATGGGATAAACGTCTATCCAGTTGTGTCCGCGGCGGTCAAATCTACCCCAGATGCCAAAGCTTCTTATGTCAAGCCCCTCTCTGTTGACCCCAAAGACCTGCATCGGCCAGGCATTGACAAATCCTAATTGAGGGAACGCCTGACCGTTGATCACACTGGCAAATCTGCTTGCATCTGCCCTCCACTCAATTTCGTGTGTGACAGTCCTTCCGGCAACAGTCCATTGGCGGGTTGTTGTCCCGTCAAATGGCTCCAAAATGAAAGACTGCAAGTTGATAGTGAACGCATTCACTACAGCCGGAAAAACAGCCATGCTAAACACGACGAACAACAAAACCAGCAGGCGCGCTGCCTTGAAACCACCTTGTTTCATTTACGACTCCTTTCTAAGATCGCTTAATAAATACGGACAATGTTGATTATATTCCCTTGGCAAAAATTTGTCAAATGTCTTCAACATGAATCTCCTTAGCCAGATTCTATCGCAAGCCTATACGGAACGCATCCTAAGCGATCCGAAAATTCCTTATTGCATTATCGGCTGAAATCTGTTTTTTCAGTCGATTTTTCTAGAAATTTTCAATGTTTTCCTGCGACGCAGACCTTAAAGCGGCAAGCTGGGCAAGCGCCCTTCCATCCTGCCTCGTTTCCATCCTTTCAGATAAAGCGATAACCTGCGAAGGAAGAAAAATCTCCCTGGAACCATGAGAAATCGCCCTCACCGCATCAACAGTCAACGCTAAAGGGGAATCGTTAAAAATCATCCGCACCGAATGCGGGGTCATCACAGGATCGATCCATGAGAAAAGGACAATTGGAATGTCAAGGTTGCGCTCTATGAACCGGAAAGCAGGCCCTGAGACAACGACGCTGCCTATTTCGGCATAAGAGCCGTGATCCAAAAACGCCTCTAAAAATATCGGCGGATTTTCCATGCCATTGAAACGCAAACCTTCCTCAAACGCTTGCTGATATGACACCTGCAGAGTTCCATCGGTAAAGAGTAAAACGCTTTTTTCCTCCTTAGGTACGAGAGCTGCGGCAGCCTGCCCTGCAATCAGCATGTCCGCGGCACTATCGGTGCGCACGAAAATGATGTTTGAGCCGTGTAAAACCGATTGAGGAAGGAAATTTCTGCCCCAGACCACAACCACAGGCACATCAGGATGCTCAGTTGAATACATTCTTGCCGCATCTACATAGCGTTTTGGGAAAATAACCGCGTGGGGGGAGGAAAAGGCCTGCGACACGATAAGAGAAATTACGTCCGGGCCTGCAA
>WQRS01000102.1 GCA_009786615.1 Treponema sp.
GCTCCGGTGCGGCTTAAGGAGGTGCGGGAGCTTTTTTGGGATACGGGCGTTGGGAAAACGGCGTATTCGGTGATGGAACAGGGGAAAATTGACCAAATTTTATCGTCAAAGCCAGAGGAACGGCGCTATCTTTTTGAAGAAGCGGCAGGAATCACCAAATTTAAGGTGCGCGGGGCGGAAGCCGAACGCAAACTTGCCAAAACCGAAGAAAATATGCGGCAAGTTGAGGGCGTTTTGGGCGAAGTCAAGCGTGCTTATGACACTTTGAAGGCACAATCGGAAAAAACCCTCAAATATCGCTCCCTTAAAGACGAAATTTTTTCAACCGAACTTGACATTCAGCTTTTGCGGCTGAAAAACTTCCGCAACGAGCGGGATGAGCTTCAGGGAACCTTGCGCAGAAGGTCACAGGAGCGGGACGCGGTAAAAGAGGAAATTGACGCGGCGAACAAAACCCTTGAAGAAAACATGGATCTGGTGAACTCACTTGAGGCTCAGCTTTCGGAGTACCAGAAAAACATATACGGGCTTGCCGTGGAAAAAAACGCCCGCGAAAAGGAAAGCCGCCTTCTTGCCGAACAGCGCAGCGACAACAAGGCAAAAATAAACCTGAACGAAGGGCGTGAAAAAGTCGCTGAAAGCAAAATCGAGGAACTTAGCCACGATGCGCAGGAACAGGATGCGGAAGTGCGTGATTTCCGCAAAAAAGTAGCCGATATCGAGGCGAACATCGAAACTTTCGAGGGAAATATCCACCTTGCCGCATCTTCGATACACGAAAACGAAAACTCTGTCCGCAAGGCCGAGGAAGACATACGCCGCTTTGATCAGGAGCGCTCCGGTCATGAAAAAGACCTTGAGGCGATTACTGACGACATCGTAGCCGCCCTTGATGCGGGGCTTAAGGAGGCAGGTTACTCTGCGGCGGAGCGGCGGAATGCGGAGGCGGCACTTACCGAAACGCTTGCCGTATTGAAAACCACGCTTTCAGGCAGGGAAACGCTCATCCGCGACCTTGCAAACGCCGCCGACAGGGCTATATCCGGCGAAAAGCCGCCGTCTGCTGAAGACCTCAAACGCCTTGCTGAAAACCTTGCCGCCGCACTTTCCGAGGCGGCATCCCGCGCGGATAATGCGTTTGCCACTTTTGAAACCTACCGCAAAAGCACACCCGCCTTTTTGGACGATTTCCTTGCGCCTGAAGGTATCATCACAAAAAAGCGCTCGCTGGACGCCCAAATACGCTCCTGCCGCGAGGGTGTTACCCAAAAACAGGAACTTATCGCCGGTTTGCGCGCGCGCAACGGGGAACTTGGCGTGAAAATCGATGAATACCGCCGCACCCTCGAAGACCTTAGGGTGAACCGGATGAAGATGGCAACACAGGCGCAGGCGGCGGAGGAACAGGCGCGCCTTATCAGGCGGGAACTGGCGGGGCAGGAAAGCCTTTTGAAAGCGGTGCAGGATGAGCTTTTCCTTGACCGCAAACGGCTTGAGGAAATTGATGAGCGCCTTTCCAATGTCGAAATTGAGATTACCGAAATCGAGCAGAAGGGCAAGCAGCTCACTTCAGATTTGGAAAAGCTTGAACGGGATATAACACTGCGCAACAGCGATGTTGCGGGGAAGCAAGACACGATACGCAAGCGGCTTGCCGAGCTTGCCAAAACGCAGGAGTCTATGGAGCGGCTGCATCTGGAACTGGTTCAGTCGGAAACCGAAATCAAAAACATACAGGATAACTTCCGGGAAACTCATTCCCGCGACCTTATGGAGTTTGAGGAGCGCATCTACACGATTACATCCCAAACAAGCGAACTGCGCGAATTGCTTACCAAAAGCAAGCAGGCACTTAAGGATTTGGGCGCTGTGAACCTCGCCGCTCCTGAAGAGTTTTCGGAAACTAAAGAACGTTATGAGTTTTTGTCCGGCCAGTTGGCAGACCTTGCAAAAGCCAGAGCGGATTTGGAAAAGCTCACCGCCGAAATCCGAATTGAATCNTCAGAACTCTTCAAGGCGACATACGACAAAATCAAAAAGAACTTCCATAATATGTTTCGCAGGCTTTTCGGCGGNGGCAGAGCGGAATTGCGCNTTTCTGATCCCAACCACATTCTGGAATCAGGCATAGAGATTTTNGCCCAGCCGCCGGGGAAAAAGCTGGAAAACATCACCCTGCTTTCAGGCGGCGAAAAGTCGATGACCGCTGTGGCGCTTTTATTTGCCACCTACCTTGTCAAGCCTTCGCCTTTCTGTCTTCTGGACGAAATTGACGCGGCGCTTGATGAAGAAAATGTCGGGCGCTTTGTTCATCTCCTGCGCGAGTTCGGCAACAAAAGCCAGTTTATCGTTATTACGCATAACAAGCGGACTGTGGCTGGCGCGAATACGCTTTTGGGTGTGACAATGGAAGAATCAGGCGTTACCAAAGTCATTTCCGCGCGCCTTGCCTCCCCTTCAGGGGACGAAGGGGCAAAAACCGCGCCGGCACCACAGAACGAATTTTTGTTCGCGGAGGAGGATGTGGAATACGAGGAAGGCAGAGAGCTGCCGCCCGGCGTGAATGATCCTCTGGCGGTGAGCGAGGAAGAANTGCGCCCGATCCGTTCGCGAAAGGGAATCGGGGAAACCACCTAATCCGCTTTAGGATTTTCCGCNCGCTCTNATTTTTTGAACAAACCATAAAAAACTCACAAAAACCCGAAGCACTTTTCACCGCCGCGCAGTAAAAAGGCGGAGGCAAAAATGATCGTATTGGCTTATGCGCCGTGGGGGGCGGAAGGAATTATCATACGGGTGGAAGCCGACATACGGCGGGGAATTCCCGGAATCGACATTTCAGGGCTTGCTGACGGTGCTGTGCGGGAAGCGCGGGAGCGGGTGCGGGCGAGTTTTCGCAATTCAGGCTTTACCTTCCCTCAAGACCGCATCCTCATTAACCTTGCGCCCGCCGATTTCCGCAAAGAAGGTGCGTCGCTTGACCTTCCCATCGCTGTTTCGGTGATGGCGGCGGCGGGCATGGTTGCCGTTCCCGATAATCTGATGGTTTCAGGTGAGCTTGAGCTGTCAGGCCGCCTTCGCCCTGTACGCGGGGTTCTGGCGGCAGTTGCCGCAGGATGCAGTGCCGGAATAAAGGAGTTTATCGTGCCGCTTGAAAACGCTGACGAAGCGGCTGTTCTTGCGACACCTGAACGGGGAAGGCGTTTTTTTGCCGCGGCAACACTGGCGGAGGTGGTACACGCATTGACTGTCCGTGCCGAAACGGGCGTTCTGCCTGAAAACAGCAGAGTGTGGGCAAGCGCCGCAGACAGGGAGATCGTTTGCCCTTCTGATTCAGGTGACTTTGCCGAGGTGCAGGGGCAAAGCAGGTACAAACGCGCGCTTGAGATTGCCGCCGCCGGAGGACACAATCTTTTGGTTTTTGGCCCGCCAGGTTCGGGGAAAACCATGCTTGCCCGCCGTTTCCCTTCAATATTGCCGCCATTGCATCCTGATGAAGCGGTGGAAGTAACGCGCCTGCACAGCCTTGCCGGTCTTTTGAAAACAGGCGCGCTTATTTCGCATCCGCCGTTCCGCTCGCCGCATCATTCGGCAAGCACAGAGGGCATTCTTGGCGGCGGGAGGATTGTGCGTCCGGGGGAAATAACGCTGGCGCACTTTGGCGCGCTTTTTCTGGATGAAGCGCCGGAGTTCCGCGCCCCGGTTCTTCAATCCCTCCGCGAGCCTTTGGAAGACCGCGTTGTCACCATAGTCCGCGCCGAAGGACCTATGCGGCTTCCCGCGGATTTCCAGCTTATTCTTGCGGCAAATAGCTGTCCTTGCGGGCGGCTCGGCTGGGCGGACAGAGCCGAAGGTTCCTCAAGAGACTCAGGCTGTTTGTGCAGCCCTGACGAAATCCGCCGCTACTGGCGCAAACTGGGAAGCGCCATGCTTGACCGCATTGAGCTTCGCGTTCCCTCAAGCACTCCGGGTGTTTTGGTGCCGGGCGGCGGTGTGGGGGAAGAGCGGAGTTATAATATAGCCAAGCGGGTTTTAGCAGCGGTGAATATTCAGCGGGAACGCTTCAAGGGAACGCAGGTGCGGCAAAACTCGCGAATGCTCCCTGTCCAAATAGACAGGTTCTGCTCACTTTCACAGAAAGCCTCGCAAGCACTCACCATTGCCGCAACCAAGCTTGCGCTTTCAGGCAGGGCGTGCCACGGCATTCTCAAGGTTGGGCGAACCATAGCCGACCTTGAAGGCAAGGATTCCATAGAGCCGGCGCACATTTTGGAAGCGGTTCAACACCGCCGTTTTGGAGACGACCCTTACGACATCATCGCCGCAGGTGTTTAAGCGGCTTTTTATATTTTCGCAGCGGCAGACGAAGCTGACTGTAAAGCACTTTCAAATGCCGTGAGAAAAGATTCATCAATTTTTTTCCCGCCTGAGGTAATTCCCAGTTTTCGGTCGGGGCGCGCTTCCCCGTGGAAGTCGCTTCCGGCTGTTACAAGGAGATTCAGCTTTCTGCCAAGTTCCTCAAGGCGGCGGCATGAGGAAACTTTGGCTGTCGGATGCCACGCTTCTAAACCGTCCAAACCCCGATCTTTAAGACCTTTAATCAATTCCGGCAGCCGCCCCCAAGCGACATATAACGACATGGGATGGGCAAGCACGGCAAGCCCGCCTGATTCTTTAATCACCGCCGCCGCAACGTCAAAATCAAGTCCCGCCTTTGGCATATAAAACGGCTTTCCCTTGCTTAAATAGCGGGCAAAAGCCTGTTCACGGTTTTTCACGATTTTTCGCCGCGTAAGAAAGTCGGCAAAGTGCGGGCGGCCAATGGAATTGCCTTCGTTTTCAACGCCGGGGGCAAGTGACTTAATTTCGTCATACGAAACATCAATACCTGATTTTTTCATTTTATCGATAATTTCCAGATTTCGCTCTTCGCGCCGGCGCGCCAGCTCCGCAACTGCCGCCGTAAAACCAGCCGTTAAGCGGTTTATCCCCAGCCCCAAAAGGTGAAACTCCCCCCCGCTTTCGCCGTTAAAGAGTATCTGCAATTCCACGCCGGGTATAAAACGGATTCCCTTTTCCGCCGCCGCAGCCGCCGCTTCTTCAAGACCTGAGATTGTGTCGTGGTCGGTCAGGGCGATGGCGGTAAGATTTCGGTGTATGGCTTCTGCGACAAGGTTTGAGGGGGTAAGGCTTCCGTCAGACGCGGAGGAGTGGGTATGAAGATCGATCACGAGGGCAATTATCAAGAAAACGGCAATGGTTTGCAAGAGGTACTTTTTGCTTTATTGACAAAACACACAAGAAAGGGCAAACTTTTGCCTGAGAGTATTGTATTATCTTGGAGAAGGCATTCCCAAAACTAACATAAGTCTTGAAATATGCTTGGATAATTAAAAAAAAATAGCGTTTTCTGCCGAAAATAGTAGAATGGGCATATGGCTTAAAGATTGCGCTTACTATGGATTCTATTAAGATGCTTAGTTTAAGGAAGATGAGCGTAGCTCAAGATAGGATGGTCTAGAAATGTCTGGGTTTGTGTTGAAAAATGGCATTATAACCACTGCAGGAAAAAACCCCAATACAGGCAGTATTGAGGTTTCACAGAAGCTCATCAAAGCTGTGAACGGGCGTTTTGCGAACA
>WQRS01000103.1 GCA_009786615.1 Treponema sp.
TTGCTGTAAACTGATTCGGGGGAACCTGAAAGAATGATGCCGCGCACACCGTCAAGGTTAAGTTCTGACAGGGAACTGTCTCCGGGAACCACCTCAGAATACACGCCCAAGTCCCGTATCCGCCGCCCAATAAGCTGGGCTGTCTGACTTCCAAAGTCGAGGATTATGATTTTGTCCACAATTCCCTCCGGTTTCTAGGATACCATAATCCCGGCCTGTTTTTCTATATGCCGGGGACTAAAATCATTGACAGGTTTTCTAAAAATAGTGTAGACTTCGATTGTCACTGCACGAAGCTTTGTCCTCCATACGAAATGGGGTAATACGGGCATGAAATGTCCTTTTCAAACGTATTTTATCCCGCTTTGCCTTTTTTATTAGGAGGAAAAATGAAAGCACTAACCATTGCCATTCGCGTTATACTCTTTGCTCTGCTTATGAGTTTTCTCATGCGGGATGCGTAACATTCAATCTGCGCCGGACGGCGAGACAAGAATTGTTACTGACGTTTGGGGAAGGCAGGTTGTGATACCGGCGGAAGTGCGGACAATTGTCGCGCTTGGCTCCGGTGCGCCGCGTATCGCCGCATATCTGGGTGTTGTGGATATGATGATCGGCAGCGAGCGGATGGACGGTGAAAACTTTTCTGTCCTTCGCGATTTTAATCCCGTCCACCACGAAACGTTTAGGACTTTGCCGATTGTCGGGCGCGGCGGCGGCAGCGGAAACAACAATGCCTACCCCGAACAAATTATTGCCCTTGCCCCTGACGTGATACTGGCTGCATTTTCGCCGGAAGCCGCCGAAGAGTTGTCGTTTCAGACAAACATTCCTGTTGTTTCCGTGCGCTATTTCAGCATTAATTTTATCGATGAGTCGTTTTACAATGCGATGCGGGTTTTTGCCGAAGTTGTCGGCGCGCAGGAACGTTACGCACAATTGCGGGATTTTATAGCCGCCCACAAAGCCGAACTTAACCGCCGCACTGCCGGTATTCCTGAAAGCGAAAAACTTCGGGTTTACACAGGAGCTGTTACGTTTAACGGACGGCGCGGGTTTTCAGGCACGTATTCCAACTTCGGTCCTTTAATGGGAATAAATGCGTTTAACGTTGCCGATGATGCGGACATTGAAGGCTTCTTCGAGGCAAACCTTGAAAACATAATTTTGTGGGATCCTGATGTAATTTTTTTGGATCCAGGCAACATGGATTTAGTGAACAACGAATATGCGGTAAACCCGGCTTTTTTTCATTCATTACGTGCGGTTCAGGAAGGGCGTGTTTACACAATGCCTGCGTTTAATTTTGCCGCAACCAACGTAACATACGCGCTTATGAACGCTTATTTTGCCGGCACGATTTTATTTCCAGATCAATTTGCCGATGTTGACATCGCAGAAATATCAAGTGAGATTTTAACATTTTTTCTTGGTAAAAATACGTTTGATGTAATGGCGGAAAACGGCCTTTTTTTCGGAAACCTGACCATAGGGGAATAGTGTGCATCATACCGAGAAAGAAACCTGTCCTTACGGGAACTTGTACAAACAGGACATGTACAAGCAATACATCAGAAAAAAATGGCTGACACTTTTTGCGCTTGCCGCTGTTTTATTTTTGATGATCGTGTTGTCAGTTTCTGCCGGTTCTGTGCGTATTTCGTTTGTTGAAATTATCAGCGCGCTTTTTGGCGGCGGCGAGGCAGCGAACAGAGTTATTGTGTGGAATGTGCGTATGCCGCGAATTGCCGCAGGCATTGCAGTCGGCACGGCGCTTGCGATGGCCGGCTGCATCATGCAAAACGTCCTTCGCAATCCGCTGGCAGCTCCTGCAACGCTTGGTGTTGCGCAAGGGGCATCATTTGGCGCAGCGCTTGCCATCGTTTACTTTGGCGCGGGCATTCAAATCAACGCTGGAACAGCCGCGGCAATCACCATCACCAATCCGTACATGGTAACGATTTTTGCGTTTCTCGGCGGTATCGCCACAACTGCCGTAATTTTGGGTTTGTCGCGCATAGCCAAAGTAACGCCTACGGTGATGATTTTGGCAGGTGTTGCGCTCAGTGCGCTTTTTTCAGGCGCTACAACGCTCGTGCAATATTTCGCCGATGATGTAATGCTTGCTTCCATTGTGTTTTGGACATTCGGCAGTTTGGGCAGAGCAGGCTGGAACGAGATTACATTTATATTCATTTTAGGAATTGCGGCGTTTATATATTTCTTTTTTAACCGCTGGAATTATAACGCAATGGAAAGCGGAACACACACGGCAAAAAGTTTGGGCGTAAATGTTGATGTGTTAATTCTTGCAAGCATGACTATTGCGGCGCTCATTTCAGCTGTTGCCGTTGCATTTGTGGGAATTATTAATTTCATCGGGCTTATTGCGCCGCACATGGCACGCAAGTTTGTGGGAAACGATCACCGCTTTCTTATTCCATGCTCGGCTCTCACAGGGGCAGCGTTAATGCTCGCCGCGGATTTGGCTTCCCGAATGATTCGCGCACCTGCAATTTTGCCGATTGGCGCGTTAACATCGTTTCTTGGAGCGCCGCTGTTTTTATACATGATTGTAAAAAAAGGATTTATAAAATGATGGACACTAAAATGACGGGCGCCAATGTAATTGACGTAAAAAATATTTCTTTTTCTTACGGCAAAAATGAAGTGTTAAGGGGAATAAGTTTTCAGGCGCATTCCGGCGAGTGTGTCGGTATTTTGGGTAACAACGGCGCCGGAAAAAGTACGCTGGTTACTTGCTTGAATAGAATTCTCACGCCAAAAACCGGTGAGGTTTATATAGACAATCAGGACGTTTTGAAAATGCGGCGAATGGAAGCTGCGCGGCGCATATCGTATGTTGCACAAAAAAACGAAATAAATCAAATGACAGTATTTGATTCGGTACTGCTTGGCCGCCGCCCGTTTATTAAATGGGCAATAACGCAGGAAGATATTGACATTTGCGAAACAATAATACATCAATTGGGAATGTCGCAGTTTAAATTGCGTTACATGGACGAACTTTCAGGCGGCGAACTGCAAAAAATAATGCTTGCGCGTGCGCTTGTGCAGCAGCCGAGACTTTTGCTTCTTGATGAACCGACCAGCAATCTCGATCCAAAAAATCAGCATGAAATGCTTGAGTTGGTTCAAGGTTTGGCAAAAGGGCGCAACATCAGCGTGTTTATTGTGATTCACGATTTAAGTCTTGCGCTGCGGTATTGCAATAAGTTTTTGCTGCTGAAAGACGGGAAAGTTTTTCAGTACGGAGATGAGTCAATTATCACAGAGGATACAATTTCTGTTGTGTACGGAATAAAATCTTATGTAACTGAAATCAACGGACGAAAAATCGTCGTGGTTCATTAGCAGATTAAAGGAGGGTAATTTTATTACACTTGAACAATTTTTTAAAGAAAATCCAACAGTTGCGCTTGGGTTTTCAGGCGGCGTGGATTCTTCATATTTGTTATATGCTGCAAAGCATTACGGGGCAAACGTAAAAACCTATTACGGAAGTTCGGTGTTCCAGCCAGCATTTGAATTAAAAGATGCACAGGAAATAGCGGAAATTATCGGCGCAGAAATCACTGTAATTGAAATGGATGTTTTGTCCAACGAGCAGGTTGTAGCCAATCCTGTTAATCGCTGTTACTATTGCAAGGTTGCGATTTTTGGAACTTTGTGTGCTCGCGCGAAAGCAGACGGAATACCGCTGGTTATTGATGGAACAAACGCAAGTGACGATGCATCGGATCGCCCTGGCATGAAAGCGCTTTTGGAACTTTCCGTCCGTTCGCCTTTGCGGGAATGTAACATCACTAAAGACGATGTGCGCCGCCTTTCAAAAGAAGCAGGATTGCCGACATGGAACAAACCTGCCTACGCCTGTCTTGCAACTCGCGTTCCGCCTGATATGCCGATTACCAAAGAATTGCTGCGCCGTGTTGAAAAGTCTGAGGAAGCATTATTTGCGCTTGGCTTTTCGGATTTTCGTGTCAGAGTAATGGAGGCGGCAAATGCTCTGCAGGCAAAGCTGCAATTCCCGCACGAGCAAATGAATACATTGCTTGAAAAACGACATGAAGTCGTTAAACAAATTAAGCCGTATTTTCCCTCTATCCTTTTGGATTTGCAGGGACGGCATGAAGTGTAAACTTCATGTAATATAACAGGAGGTATTTATGGGTAAGCAAGGAACATTAGACATTTTAAACAAAGTAAAAGAAGGAACGATTTCTGTTGAAGAAGCAATGCTCAAATTGCGGACGCAGCCGTATGAAGAATTGGGTTATGCGAAACCTGATCATCATCGTGAATTACGACAGGGTATTGCGGAAATTATTTACGGTGAAGGGAAAACTGCCGATCAAATTATTGGCATTTCAAAAGCTTTTCTTGACAAAGGTCAGCCGCTCGTTTTAATAACAAGGCTTTTGCCTGACATAGCCGAGAAAGTTCAAAAAAGCCTTCCGTTGAAATACCACGAATTGGCGCGTGTCGGAACAATTGGTGAAATGCCGAAACCTGACGGCATTGGGAAAATCGTTGTTGCCACCGGCGGTACCTGTGACTTGCACGTAGCCGAAGAAGCGGCGCTCACCGCCGAAGCTTTAGGCAACGAAGTTATCCGCCTTTACGACGTGGGAGTTGCGGGGCTTCACCGCTTGCTTTCGCGGCTTGATGTAGTTATGAGTGCGCGCGCCATTGTCGCGGTGGCAGGAATGGAAGGCGCGCTTCCAAGCGTTCTCGGCGGTCTTGTGGATTGCCCGGTAATTGCCGTTCCTGTCAGCGTTGGTTACGGCGCTTCTTTTAACGGGCTGTCTGCTCTTTTAACCATGCTCAATTCCTGCGCATCAGGTGTGTGCGTTTGTAATATTGACAACGGATTCGGCGGCGGTTATTTGGCAAGCATGATAAACCACCAGTAAAACTTACATAAAGGGCATGAATGAAAACACTTTATTTTGAATGTGCCATGGGAGCCGCAGGAAATATGCTTGCGGCTGCCCTGCTTGAATTGCATGACAACCCAAGCGATTTTTTGAACAGGCTCAATAACATTGGCATTCCTGGCGTGCACATAACAGCTCAACCATCTATTAAATGCGGTATACATGGTACGTATTTGAAAGTTGCGATTCACGGGCAAGAAGAAGAAGCTCATGATCATAATCACCACCACGATCATCATGAGCATTCGCACGACCATGACCACGAACATGATCATGCTCACGATGAACACCATCACCACCATGAACACGCAAGCTATTCAGGCATTGAGCATTTAATCGGGCATCTTAATGTTTCAGGCAGTGTTAAAAAAAATGCGCTTGCGGTGTACAGGTTAATTGCCGAAGCTGAAAGCCGTGCGCATCGTGTGCCGGTTGACACAATTCATTTTCATGAAGTAGGGGAATTGGATGCTGTTGCCGACATTGTAGGCGTTTGTATGCTCATAGAAGAACTTTCACCGGATGTGATTATTGCATCTCCTGTTAATACCGGTTCCGGTCACATCCGGTGNTCGCACGGCGTTTTGCCTGTGCCGGCTCCAGCGACCGCTTTCATTTTGCACGATGTTCCGATGTACAGTGATGGCACAAAAGGCGAGCTGTGCACGCCGACCGG
>WQRS01000104.1 GCA_009786615.1 Treponema sp.
GATTTTCTCTGTAACCTCTTTAGGAGTTGGGATGCCTTGCGTTTCAGCGGAAAAGATGTAGAAAAAAGCGATTTTTTTCAGGCAGTGGATGAAACAGAAAANTTTGTATGCGCCTTGCGCGAAATGGANCGGGAAAATAACCGTGTTAAGGGGACATCGGCTCTGCCTGTTCTTCCAGGCNCGANTCAAAACAGCGGAGGAGGAAACCTTTGAACATAGGTTTTGAGCGCCCGCTTTTTTTGGTACTCGCACTTTTGGCAATTCCGCTGTTGCTGTTTATCGCCCGCTTTTTCCGCCCGCTTTTTGCCTTGCATCTTCCTTTGGGACCTCCGGGCGGGATAGCGTTTAAGCCGCCTTTTAACTTGAACTTTCTCACGCAGCTTCTTCGTTCATTTGAATTGGCGGGGGTGTTCCTATTGCTTGTTGCCGCCGCCGGCCCTCGTTTTGTGCACAACGAAGTGATATGGCTTAGCCGCGGNGCGGACATTATTTTTGCCATAGATATAAGCCCAAGCATGTCAGGTATTGACATGGACGGACGCAACCGCTTTGATGCCGCGAAAAGTTTGCTCAAGGAGTTTGCCGAAAGGCGCGTTCAGGATGCCATTGGTTTAATCGCTTTTGGTATCGACGCGGCGATTATAACGCCTTTAACCACAGATCGGCAAACTCTCTTTGATCGCCTTGATATGCTTGCGCTGGGCGAAATGGGGGACGGCACTGCAATTGGAACAGGACTTACGCTTGCGGCTTTTCATATAAGCCATTCGCAAGCGCCGCGTCAGGCGGTGGTGCTGATAACTGACGGGGAAAACAACGCCGGGTCTGTTCACCCTGAAACGGCAGCCGCCGCGTTGAAGGAATTGGGTGTGGCGCTTTGGGTTATCGGCGTTGGAGGAAGCGGGATAGTGCCTTTCAGCTACGTAGACCCTTTCACCAATATGCTTGTAAGCGGAACTTTTGAATCGCACTTTGACCCTGAAAACTTAAACCGCATCGCTTTAAGCGGCGGCGGAACGTGGATTCACGCTCCCACGGCAGACGCTTTCACTCAGGCATTTGCCAATGTGGATCAAGGTGAAATGGTAGTGTACCGTTCAGGAACTGTAAGGCGGGAAAACCCCTTTCACGGTGTTTTGATAATTACATCTGTTTTTATTTTTTTTCTCACGCGTTTTGTAAAACTGCGACTTTTGGGGGCAGCCATTTGACATTTGAAAACGCAAATCTTTTGTATCTTCTTTTGCTCATTTTTTTATTTATCCCCGTTTTGGTTGTCCGCTGGCGCAAAAGTTATAAAAGCGCGGCTTTTATAACTTTTGCCTCTTCACAAACNGGACGNAAACTCTTTATAAAAAAAATCAGGCAACGAATGCTTTTTTCNAACCTGCTTTTTGCGCTTTTTGTTGCCTTCATTATCATCGCTCTTTCGGGGCCGCTTTGGGGGGAGCGGACAGTCAGTGAGTTCCGGCGGGGAGTTGATGTGGTTTTAGCCTTTGATCTTTCCCGCAGCATGGATGTGACTGATTCCCCGCCTTTTCCTGAGTCAGTAAACTTTGCAGCAAACATTTCACGTTTACAACGTGGAGCGGGCATTGCAAGGGAACTTGTGCCGTTAATGGGAGATGTGCGCGTTGGAACCACCATAGGCAGGGGCAGGGGAATAGTGGCGGTTCCACTCACTCACGATCCGGAAATAGTTATGAGTTTTCTGTACGGTCTTGACGGGGCTTTTATTACAGGCAGGGGAACGAACCTTGAATCCATTTTGGATGCCGCCGCATCTTCCTTTCAGGATGCAATGCCCACCCGCCGCGTGGTGATACTTTTTTCTGACGGCGAAGAGCTTACAGGCTCTTTTTTGCAGGCGGCTGAAAGGGCCAGACAGAAAGGCATAACACTAAATACCGTTGCCCTTGGCACGTATGAGGGCGGGAATGTTCCGGTTCCGGTTGGCTGGAGCGCCCCTGACGGTTTTCTCCTTGCTGATGACGGAAGCCGTGTCGTAAGTACGCGGCAAAGTGCGGCGTTGCAAAGCGGCGCTCAAAGAACAGGNGGCATATATGTGTCAGGCGACCGGCCGGATGTTGTGAGTCTTCTCGCACAACACATCAATTCGCTTTATGCGGAAACTCACCTAGTCAGGCACAGACAGGAGGTTAACCCGCGCTGGCATATTTTTGTTCTCGCCGCACTTGTGTCATTGGCGGGGATGAAACTTTTATCCCTTACCCTAAAGCCCAATAGCACTCAAACGGAAGGGGAGGAGCATTATGCGATGCATACCTGACAATCGAAAAAACTCATTTTTTGTTTTTGCGCTTCTTTTGTTTTCCATTTTCGTATTATCTTCATGCTCAAGAATACAGGGAAAGCTNCTCATCATGGAAGGCAATTTTTTTTCCACACGCGGACTTTATACGCAAGCTATATCTTCATACCTACAGGCTTTGAACCACGAAGGTATAGAGCCTTTTGCGCAGTACGGCTTGGCGGCAGTTTATTTTGCGCTTGGTGAAAACTCATCCTCCCTCGCCCATTACCGGGCATCACTTTCAAACATGGCTGAACTTGGAATTAACCACAGGGAATTGCGTTTTCGTATTTACTATAACATGGGCATAATTTATTTTGAGGAAGGGAATTATTATCAGGCGGTAAACTTAAACAAACGCGCTCTTTTGGTTGACGGAAGCCGCATCGAAGCCAAACGAAACCTTGAATTAAGTCTTTTGCTTCTTGTGCGTTCAAGCGCGCCTGAGCAAACATACGTCATGGAAGAAGATGAGGAAGGTTTAAGCGGATTAACTGCGGCGCTTTTTTCGTACGCAAGGCAAATGGAACGGGAGCAATGGAGAATCAGGGAATGGCAAAGCGAAGACGATTGGGACGGCGCGGATTTTTAACCGGTTTTTTTCTACCCTTCATTNCCTTCGCTTTTTTTCTTTCGGCNGGNAGTGTGTTTGGAAGCGAGCTTGAACTGCGCATACAAACCCTTCCGGAAAACGCGCNGGTCAACGGNATTTGGACGCTTTCCATTTTGGTGAACCACCCGTCTCCGAATGAAGTGCTTGTTACCCCGCCGTTTTTTCCTCAAAGTCTTGCCCTGCAAACGATGCGAATAGAAAGCAGATTTTTTCAGGGGCAAGTTTGGACGTTCATTGAATACAGTTTTACCCCTTTGCAATCAGGTGAAATTATNCTTNCGCCATTTACAGTGAGTGCTCCCGGAAGAATTGCCAATACCGGATATATATCTGCTTTTTTCCAGCCGCCGCCTTCAGAGGAAGTGATCGTTCCNCATTTCCGCTGGCTTACTCCCGTTCCTCAAGCGGCATTNTTTGAGCGGGTTGAACTTGTGCTTGAACTTTTTNACTGGGAAGAAAGTGCGCAAGCGCCCGGCGGGCTTTTTCAGGGCAGGGCGCCTGAAAACGCGATTGTAAGTGATGCTCCACCNGTGTACGCAGGGGANGGGATTTTCCGCTACACTGTGAGTCTTATCCCTTTGGAAGAAGGGGAGGTGATTCTACAGCCATTTTTGATTCAATCATCGGGTCTGCAATTGCTTGTTCCGGGAATTGTCCTTGAAGTGGCGTTAGTACCGCCGCAGCTTTCCGCACCGCAGCTTCCGGTTATGCAAGAATACGGCGATATTCCGTTACCGCCGCTTATCGCCGTTAGCGAAAGGGAAAGTCACATTCCATTTCCCGTACTGCAAACTGGCAGGCAGGTTTTTTCCCCGCTGCAGGAGGAATACGACACAATTGTGCATACGGTAACAGCCCTTTGGGAAGATAACCGCAAAGCGCTTGCCCTGGCGGAAATCAGACGAAACGAACGCGACAGNCTTTCAGGACCTTTTCTCGTTCCCCTNCGCAGGGAAATGGAGCGTCTGCTTTTNCTTGAGGATACAATAAATGAAAGGTGGCAGCCGTTACCTATTGTGTTTACAATCCGCGTTTCGGCTGTTCTGCTCTTAAGCGCTGTAATTGTTTTTCTTGTTTTTCGCTTTTTTTCCAAACGAAAGCTTTTATCAAAAAAACATTTTTACAACACTGACGAACAGGAGAGAACCGTAACTTCCAGCCGCCGCCGTGGTTTTTCGGTTGTTCTCTTCCTGGCGTTCGCTATGACCGTATTTTTAATCGGTGTGGAAGCCTTGCAGGGGACTCATACATTTCAGCGCTTTGCCCCGGTCGCCCGCACGGCGGTTCTGGAAGGGGCGTATGCCTTCAGGATTCCGGATGAGCAAGGTGCCGTAAGCGCGTGGTTTGACAAAGGCCAGCCTGTGACGGTTGGCGCGTTAAGCATGGAATGGGGATATGTGCGATCCCCTGACGGCAGATCAGGCTGGGTTAAGGCAGGCGCGATTATAAACTATTAAACAAGGAGCAGAGGATGAATTTTGGAGAAATCCTCGAGAAGTGGGAAAGAAGTGATGAGCGAGGCGCAAAAACCGCCTCTTATGTCCGTGATGAAGATATTTACGCCCCACTTTCGCGCGGGGAACGCCGTTCCAGGCTTCTTCGCAAAACCCCTGACGATTCAATTGATCTTCACGGACTTTCCAAAGAAGAGGCATGGCTTGCTTTAGAGGACTTTTTTGAAGGGAGCAGGCAAAAAGGTCACGAGAAAGTTTTGATTGTTCACGGCAAGGGCTCTCACAGGATAGACACTTCAACCACCCAAAGTGAGGGAACACTAAAGGAACTTTCGTGGCGGTTCATCGAAATGTGTGCTTTTGCAGGAGAAAGCGGTCACAGCTCCGGTAAAGAAGGCGGAACCGGGGCAACATGGGTAATCTTGAAAGAGTAAGGTTTACCGCTCCCGGTAAATAATGCGGCCCCGCGAAAGGTCGTAAGGTGATAGAGCAATGCGCACCCTGTCACCCGGTACGATGCGGATGTAGTGCTTGCGCATCTTTCCTGAAAGGTGCGCAAGGATGAGATGTCCTTTTTGTTTATCCAACTCCACCCTGAACATTGTGTTCGGCAGGGCTTCGCGGACAATACCTTCAACTTCAATCGCTTCTTCTTTTGCCACAGTTTCTCCTTACATAAAATGATAGTATTGGCACGNCCAAAATTCCAGTCTTTGGAAATGTACCTTTAATGTTTAACATAAAAAGCCGCTTGCAAAACCGGCGCGGTTTTGCAAGCGGAGTCAGTATACTTTTTTTTAAACGCAGAGTAAAGAGCGCACGTTGCCCTGCGAAAACTTACGCTTTATTCTGCGGAATGTCGGGAATGGAGGCAAAACCTCTCTGCAAATCCTCATCGCTGGGGGCATAATCGACCATTGTTTTGTCGTTGTACGCCGTGTATGCGCTAAGATCGAAGTAACCGGTGCCGCTTAAGCCGAAAAGAATCACCTTTTTTTCACCTGTCCGTTTGCATTCCAACGCCTCATCAATAACCACCTTTATTGCGTGGGAGGATTCGGGGGCCGGAAGAATACCTTCCACTTTCATAAACTGCACGGCGGCGGCGAATACATCCGTCTGCTTCTCCGCACGGGCTTCCATAAAGCCGTCTTTGTAAAGCTTTGAAAGCATGGGGCTCATTCCGTGGTAACGCAGCCCTCCGGCGTGGCTGGAAGAAGGCACAAAGCCATTTCCCAGCGTCAT
>WQRS01000105.1 GCA_009786615.1 Treponema sp.
ACTTTAAATTTGGCGCAAGGCTTGGATGGCGCATTGATTTTGGACAGCCCGGCGGATTTGTCTTTGAGCCGTCGTTTGGGTGGTACGGTGCTGTCGGTTTTGGCAACAGTATGGCAAACAGGGTGTCGCAACGCGCTTCTGATGTTCTTGGTGGCGAAATTGACGGCATGGATGACCTCAATGACGCATTCTCAATTTTGGAAAATTTTGTGTTCATTGGCGGTCCCCGCCTAAGCCTGTCTTTCGGCTGGCGATTTTAGTTAACAGCATGGTATGGAGCGGTGAAGGCGTTTTTACTGCTCCTCGCTCTGCTTGACTTTTTCACTTCCCCGTAGCATCATCAAACCATGCAAAACACTACGAAGTTTTCCGGTTCCGATATTGAAATTGCCCAAGCCGTTTATCCGCAACATGCGCTTCACATAAACGAGGTGGCCGAAAAGGCGGGCATTCCCGATGAGTACATAGAGCAATACGGGAAGTTTAAGGCAAAAGTAGATTACAACTTTTTGTCAAAAAATAGCGGCAAAAAAGACGGGAAGCTTATTTTGGTAACGGCGATAAACCCCACTCCGGCAGGCGAGGGGAAAACCACCACAACAGTTGGGCTTGCCGACGGGCTTTGCAAAATTGGCAAAAAGGCGATTGTCGCATTGCGCGAGCCTTCACTTGGGCCGGTATTCGGCGTGAAAGGCGGAGCGGCAGGCGGCGGGTGGGCGCAGGTAATCCCTATGGAAGATATTAACCTGCATTTCACAGGGGACTTTCACGCTATAGGGGCGGCGAACAATCTCCTCGCCGCGCTTATCGATAATCACATTCATCAAGGCAACAGCCTTAATATCGATCCCCGCAAGATTACATGGCGGCGCTGCGTTGACATGAACGACCGCCAACTGCGCTTTATCGTAAGCGGACTTGGCGGCAAAGCCAACGGCTTCCCGCACGAAGACGGCTTTGATATAACTGTCGCTTCAGAGGTGATGGCAATACTTTGCCTTTCCTCAGATATTGACGATTTGAAAGCGCGGCTTGGTAAAATCATCGTGGGTTATTCTTATGATGACCAGCCTGTTACCGCGGCTGATCTCAACGCCTCCGGTGCAATGGCGGCGCTGCTAAAAGACGCGCTTAAGCCGAACCTCGTGCAAACGCTTGAGGGAACGCCGGCGTTTATTCACGGCGGGCCTTTTGCGAACATCGCCCACGGCTGCAACTCCATCATGGCGACTCGTCTTGCGCTTAAATGCGCCGACTACGTTGTCACCGAAGCGGGTTTTGGCGCGGATTTGGGCGCGGAAAAGTTCCTCGATATTAAGTGCCGTTTTTCAGGGCTTAAACCCGGCGCGGTTGTTGTCGTTGCGACCGTGCGCGCGCTCAAATCCCACGGCGGCGTTGCAAAAGCGAATTTGGAAAAGGAAAACCTAAGCGCTCTTGAAGCGGGTATGCCGAACCTCCTGCGGCACATAGAAAACATCACAAAGGTTTTCAAGTTACCGGCGGTTGTGGCGATTAACGCTTTCCCAAAAGACACAAAAGCCGAACTTGACCTTGTAGAAAAAAAGTGCAGGGAACTTGGCGTAAATGTTGCGCTGTCGGAAGTGTGGGCGAAAGGCGGAGAGGGCGGCGTTAAGCTCGCCGAAGAAGCTGTGCGCCTGTGCGAGGAGGCAAGCGATTTTGAGTATTGCTACGATGTCAATCTTTCGGTAAAAGAAAAAATCGAGGCGATTGCGAAAAAACTTTACCGGGCGGACAGTGTTGAAATTCTGCCTGCCGCCAAAAAGCAGATCGCGCGCCTTGAAAAGCTCTCCCTAGATAAAGTTCCTGTCTGCATGGCAAAAACGCAGTACAGCTTTTCGGATAACCCGTTACTTCCGGGCGCTCCTTCCGGCTGGACGCTCACCGTTAAAAACGTCAAGGTTTCTGCCGGAGCCGGGTTTATCGTTGTTATGACCGGCGAGATTATGACCATGCCGGGATTGCCCGCGGTTCCCTCATCGGAGAAAATCGACGTGGATAACGCAGGAAAAATTTCCGGGCTGTTTTAGGACTTTAAAAGCCGCCGCCTAAACCGCTTTTTTTCTGGCTTTTACCCGCTTCCATGCGTGCATGATAAGCGCAATGGCGATGATGGCGTTGGCGACAAACACGCGGAAATATTCACCGATAAGGGCGCTGCCCATAAGACGGTTGCCTGCCATAGGCGCAAGAATAAACAGCGAGTGGAAAAGAATCACCCCAACAATTGCGTGTTTGACCGAAGCGCGGCTGACTGTTGCCCCGCCTACCAGCAAGGCGGCGATTGCGTAAAGCCCAACTTGCGAGTGAGCGCCGTAAGTCTGCATGACACCAAAGTTTTGCAGCATGATAATTTGAGCGTACGCCGCCAGCAGAGTTGACAGTATCATGGCGATGATGCGGGTGCGGTCAACGTTGATACCGGCAATTGTCGCCACCGTGCGGTCATGCCCCACCGTCCGCATATTCTGCCCAAGCCGCGTTGTCATAAACCAGTTTATAAAAAAGCAAAGACCGGTGATAATGAGGTAAGTGAAAATGGGAATTCTCACGCGGCTTAAGCCAAGGTTTATTGCCGGAAAAAAGGTGACGGCGAAAATAACAACCGCAAGGCAGATATACGAAAGCGGTTTGGAAATGCCCGCGTCAGGCGTTTTAATCCGTATCACGATTATGCGGTATGCCGCGTACAAAGCCGTAAACAGTGCTGCAAGCCGCACAGCGGTAAGCCCCGCCACACGGTCATAATAAACAAAGTAGTGCAGCGGCGGTATTATGAAACTNAGCCCATACACCAGCGCCAAAAGCGCGAACACCGTCAACGGTTTTGCAAGCCCGCCTTGCCCCCGCATTTTTAGCGGGCGTTTTTTGACCTTATTAAAAATGATCATCGCAATGACAAAGACAAGAGCAATCCAGACGGCGACGGTGAGAATGTTAAGAATTGACACATTATCCAGCGCGTGGCGCATATTGTTGTAACGGTCAAGGTCGATGGCATTAAGGACACCGACACCTGTGGCAGTCATAAGGCGGTAATTGGCGATGGTGATTATGCCGCCCATAACAAACAGGAAAAAGAACTGATAAAAGCCCTCGGCAAAAAGGGCAGTGACCATTCCGCCTATCATTTCAGAGCCCTTCATCTTGTTAAAAAGCCTGCCGATGAGAAAGCCCAAAATGATGGCTATTGGCGTCGCCACGGCAACGGCGGCAGCGATGCCTGAAAGACCTTGCGCTCCCCACAGAATCACCAGAAACACTGAAACTTGCGCCGCCATTGCCCCGATAACGATGCCGAAGTTAAGACCAAGCCCTGCGGCAACCGGAATGAGCAGGCTTAACACCATAAACGTATTGCGCCCGAAACGGGTGAACAATTCGTTAAAAAACATGATTGTAGAAACGCCTGATGCGAAAAAAGCGAACAAGGCAACACCTGAAAACAGCAGGACAACTTTATTCTGGAAAAGGACGTTTTTGACTTTCTCTAGATGCACTTGTGACATCATCTGCCGTCTCCTTTGACCTTGGTCAGCGCATACAGGATGATGCCGTTGGTGATGATAAGGCGCAGCATTTCAGGGACGCCTGCGACATTGGGCAGCATAACATTAGCCAGCGGCAAGGCAACTGTCAAGATTCCGTTGAAAAGCAAAGCCCCAAGAAGGACATCAAAAACCCTTGCCCGCCTGACCGTTGCCCCGCCTATAAGCACGGAGGCAACAGCGGTAAAGCCCATCATCAGCGGCGCATTGTACATCTGCAAAAAGCCAAAGCTCTGGGCATAAACGATGATGCCGACAGCGCCCAGGGCGGTGGAAATCGCCGTACCCAAAATGCGCATTTTTTCGACCTTTATGCCTGAAGCGCGCGCGTATTGCGGGTTGGAACCGGCCGCGCTCATCATCATCCCAAGGCGGCTTTTCGTGAAAATCCACATGAGAAAGCAGGCGATGAAAAACACCAAGAGAAGCCCGGTATGCATCGTAAATGTGCCGATTCTGAAACTGAAAAGTTCGTTAAAAGCGCCGCCGAAATCATCGCGTAAATTAATCATCTGGCGCAAACCTCGCCCGGTTGCGGGGAGGATCATGATGCTTGCGCGGACGGGGATGAGCGCCCACAGTATGTTAAACACCGCTACGGCGGAAAATCCCACGTAAACGGAAACCGCCATTTCGCTGCCTTTCACACGGTTCAGCAGCATCCCGTACAAGATGCCCATGCCCGTGCCGATTGCAGCACCTATAATGATGGCGACCATTGCCAGCACCACCGAATGAATAGCGGGATTTGCTATGAAGTCAAAAATACCTGCATGGTTCATTTCGATGCTTAAAACCGCCCCCAAAAGCCCGCCGACAATGCCTACAGTAACACCGAAGTTCGGACCTATGCCGCTTTGAATGCCCGGAACCATTGCCAGCACCAAAATACCGAACATTCCCCAGCGGCGCAGAACATCACCAAAGAACGAAGGCAGATCCATGCGGTAAATGCCTGCAAGGACAAACAATAGAACAAACATCGAAAGGATGATTAAACGCGGCAGGCCAAAATCAGTGAGGATTTTTTTTGTTGCCCGCTGCCACAGTGACGGCTCTTTCGTATTAGGTAGTGCGCTCATGGTACTTAACCCTTTTCAATCTTTCNGCAAGCTCGCGTTTGACGAGCCGACTGCGCTCATGGCAAGCCCGAATTCCGCATCGCTTGCATCAGGCGGCAAAATGTTCACGATTTTCCCGTCGGCAACAATAGCGATGCGGTCACACAGGCTGCGCAGTTCCGCAAGTTCGCTTGATATAATGATGACGGTAAGCCCTTCTTCGTCCCGCAGTTTTGTCAGGTAGTTCAGGATGAGCTCTTTTGCGCCAATGTCTATGCCGCGGGTTGGTTCGGAAACGATTAAAACGCGCGGATTCATCGTCAGCGCCGAAGCAAGGCAGACTTTTTGCTGATTGCCGCCTGAAAGCGTTCGCACTTTCTGCCGCCAACTGCGGCAGCGGATGTCAAGAAGTTTTATCATCTTTTCAGCGTGTTCCCGCATTTCCCGCCAATTTAAAAGCTGCGTAAAAAGAAACCGCCGCAAAAAATTTTTCCGCGCGATCATAACCCGAAACATTATATTGTACGCGATGTTTTCTTCAAGCAAAAGCCCGACGCCGCGCCTGTCTTCGGACACGAACGCTACCTTTTTCCCAAGCGCGTCTCCTAAAGCGGTCAAATTAAGCTGCTGCCCGAAAACTTCCACCTCGCCTTCAGTCGGGTAAAGCCCGCTTATCCCGTTGGCGATGCCGACTTTGCCTTGCCCCGCCATCCCGCCGATGCCGAAAATCTCACCCTTGCGCACGTCAAAGGTAACGCCCTTCACCATTTCACCGGGCATTTCTACGTGCAAATCCTTGACGCTGATTGCAACCGGCACATCTTGCAGAGTTTGCCTGTTTTCGGCGGCGGCAAGCTTGCTGATTGGCCGCCCGACCATGAGTTCGGCAATTTCGACAACGCTTGTTTGGGCGATTGGTTTGCTTGCCATCAGGCAGCCGTCACGTAGCACTGTCAT
Organism: Treponema sp.; assembly: GCA_009786615.1. The sequence continues at coordinate 5,585 of WQRS01000105.1, forward strand.
ACGATCCGCCGCTTGCATCACTTCCGAAAGGCGGT
>WQRS01000106.1 GCA_009786615.1 Treponema sp.
TGCGAAAAACCGGCGGAGTATGCGGCTACCGACTTCAATGACGGCACTGACCATCTGCTCTGCGAGGGCTGTTGTGGTAAATATGAAGAGGGTGATTTGGGGATTCTCCCGGTAGCAAACTCACCCCGGATGGGTCAATGCGGTTATGAGGGGGAATATGACTGTTTTGAGTTTGTTCCCGGAGAGGGAGCGGCAAAAGTACACCGCGTATAAAACGGATCACACCCTGTAGCGTCGCATGTCCACTTGAGCGCTGTATGAGACTTCCACTCCCTCATTCCGCAGCAGGCTTATTTGCAACTCTCTGCCCTCCCCTTCCCTAAGGGCAATCCTTCCGTCATGGCGGACAATCCTGTGCCAGGGGAGATCGTGTTTGTGCGAAAGCGAATGAAGCGCCCTTGCCACTTGCCGCGCTCCGTTGGGAAGCCCGGCGCGCACNCCNATGTCGCGGTAACAGGAAACCTTCCCGAAAGGNACGGCAAGGATCTGTTCAACTATGCGCCGGGTAGAATCCGTCATCCTTGAGCCTGTTTTTGCTTAATCGATATAATGTAAAGAATTACGGCAAGCCAGATGACAGCGAAAGCGATAAAATGGTGCATGGGGAAAACTTCTTCAAAAACAAAAAGCCCTATAAAAAACATCATCGTGGGGGATACAAACTGAAGAAAGCCCAATGTTGAAAGCGGTAAAACCCGCACGCTGCTACCGAAAAAATAAAGCGGCAGCGCGGAAAACACACCGCAAAAAGCCAAGGGCACAAGCACGGCAACACCGAGGGAAAGGATATGGGAAAAGTTCTCCGTGGTTGGCAGGAGGTTTATGCCTGCCGCGCCTGCATCGACATTGACAAAAAGCAAAAAGAACCCGACAGGTACAAGTAAAAGGGTTTCGGAGGTCAGCGATTCAAGAGGGGGGAGTTTAAGCTTCTTTTTTATTAAACCGTAAAATCCAAAACACAAGGCAAGGGCAACAGAAATCCACGGGAAAACGCCTGAAAACACAGTGAGGATAAGCACGCCCAAACAGGCAAGCGAAAAAGCCATCCACTGCAAAACCGAAAGTTTTTCCTTGAAAAAGAACAAACCAAGCACAATGGAAATAAGCGGGTTAATGTAATAACCAAGTGAAGCCTCAATTATGCGCCCTTGCGTAAATGCCCAAAGGTACACTCCCCAATTAATGCCGAGTATGCTTGCGGCAACAATAATTCCGGGGCGCTTTTCCCTGTCTTTGAAAAACGTAAGCCACGCAAAGTTTTTGCCAAGCGTGAGAATGCCTCCCAGAACCGTCATGGACAAAATTATCCGCAGCGCCAAGAGATGGAACGAATCAATCGCGCCCAAAAGATTCCAGTACAGAGGGGATATGCCCCAAATAAAATACGCAGAAACGGCGAAGAAAATACCTTTGGCAAACGATGGGTTTTTCATTCAAGCCTCCTGTCTTTGCTCACTTCAGATTCAATGGTCAANGTTTTTCGCCTGTTTCCGACAATCGAGGAAAAAACAACCGCAATTAAAATTAACACGCCTCCAATAAGCGCAGAAACCGTTGGCTTTTCTCCGAGGAAAATAAAAATCCATATCGGGTTGCACAATGGCTCTACGGTCGAAGTGAGCATCGCCTGAATCGCACTTAAATGTTTTATCCCGTACGTAAAAAGGAGGGCAGCGAGCCCCATCTGGATAATGCCCATAAAAAGAATGGGCAAAACTGATGAAACGCTTAAATCAGGTGGATAAAGAAATACAAACGGGATGCTGATGACGGCGGCGATTGTGTGAGCGGTAAGCAATACATCGCGCGGATTGCCGTCTTTGGACATACGTAAAAAAACAACATGGGCGGCAATGAAAACACCTGATACAAAACCCAATACATCGCCAAAAAGAGCGCCGGAACCAAGACCTTCTCTAAAGAAAATTACAAGCCCGCCGATTACAAGCACCAAAGCGCACCAGTGTTCCCAGCGCGGCTTTTCTTTGATTATCCACCACGCCAAAAGCGCCACCCAAATTGGCGAACCGTACTGCAGCAAAATCGCGTTGGCGGCGGAGGTAAATCTGTTNGCGCTGACAAAGGTTATCACCATGAACGCGTGCGCGAACGCGCTTGCCCAAAATGGAAAGGTTAGGCTTTTTGAAACTGCGCGTTTGGGTGGAGGAAAAATTAAGCGNATAATAAGGAGGAAAGCCGCCGCGACAAAACCCCTGCTTCCGGCGATAACCACAGGGTGCCAGTCAACAAGCCTGATAAACAGACCGCTGGTGCTCCACAAAATGGCAGCGGCAAGAACTGCGCCTTGACCACTCAGTTGCTGCCATCTTTGAACGCTAAAAGCCATTTGGNCATGATATAGAAAAAACCTATAGATGTTAAGCCTGCCCCGCCCAACGCCGATAGTAAACGTAATGATACGAGGAATGTATACAGCCGTAAGCGGTATGAGGGCGCAGCAGTGGCGCCTGGATGCTGTGGCGAATAATCTTGCCAACGTAAACACAGACGGCTTTAAGCGCGAACANGCGGCGTTCAGGACATCTTCTTCGCTTTTGCTTAGGCGTATGAANGATGANGGCAGGCACAATATCCCATTCGGATCCGCGGATGCCTCGCCCATCATNGGGCGGCTTGGAACCGGCGTTGAACTGAACGAACTGTTCACNTGCTTCACGCAAGGNGCGCTGCGGGAAACCAACAGCCAGTTTGANGTAGCCCTGGACGGGGAAGGCTTTTTTGTCGTCTCAACGCCGTGGGGNGATCGTTATACCCGCAACGGCTCGTTCATACTTGGGCGTGAAGGGCTTTTGTTAAGCAAAGAAGGTTATCCTGTNATGGGCGAAAANGGCCCGATTGCGGTGAACGCGAACAACTTCCAGATTGACCCTGAAGGGCGCATTTGGATAAACGCGGAATTCGGTTCAGGGGATCCGTTTAACTTTGTNTCNATGGAAAACAATGAATGGAACGAGCCTGAACTTCTGGANACCCTGCGCGTAGTCAGCTTCGATTCGNCACGNTACCTGCGNAAACAGGGATCAAGCCTTTTTTCATCAAACGAGTTTTCAGGACCTGCCTTTGACATGGAAAACCCTGAACGGGCGGTGGTGGTTCAAGGCTTTATAGAAGCGGCAAACGTTGACCCGGTGCGCGAGATGGTTCAGATGATCGAAGTCAANCGCGCGTATGAGGCAAACCAGCGCATCATTCAATCTCANGACACGATGCTCGGCATTCTGATAAATCAGACTGCGCGAATAAACTAGGCACAAAGAAAGGAGCAGATAAATGGTTAGAAGTTTATGGACAGGCGCTTCCGGCATGATAGGGCAGCAGGCCAACATCGATACGATTTCAAACAATCTGGCGAACGTCAACACGACNGGCTTCAGGCGNATGCGGGCGGANTTTGAAGATTTAATTTATCAGACAATCCGCACAGCCGGAAGTCCCGCAACCGAGAACACCGTTGTTCCTGTCGGTATTCAAATGGGACACGGCGTACGCCTTGCGGCAACACAGCGTATTTTCAGCCAGGGTTATATGCAGAACACAGGTGTTCCAACTGACGTTGCAATAATGGGCGAAGGGTTTTTCCGCATCCAGATGTTTGACGGCTCATGGGCGTATACAAGGGATGGCAATTTCCACGTAGACCCAACNGGGCGCATGGTCACCAGCAACGGCGCGTGGCTTTTGCCTGATGTNATCATGCCTGAAGGTTTTCTGCCTGAGTCGATTACAGTTACTCAAGACGGGCGNGTTTCGGTAATTGTTCCGCAGATAGACGATGAGCCGATTCAGGTGGCGCAGCTTGAACTGTACCGCTTTCCAAATCCGGTTGGNCTTACGGCGATTGGCGAAAACCTGTTCAGGCAGACAGGCGCTTCAGGCGATCCAATTGCCGGGCAACCNGGCTATGACGGCATGGGACGCATTGCCCACCGCTTCCTTGAAATGTCTAACGTCTCGGTGGTGCGTGAAATGGTTGACTTAATTGTGGCACAGCGCGCGTATGAGTTTAACTCCCGCACGATACAAACCAGCGACAGTATGCTTGCAACGGCAACCGGACTGGTACGGTAGGAGGCTGACTGAATGAACTTAAACGTCCAAACCTTACAGCAGTTAAGCGCGCAAAACCTCCCAATGTCTTCTTCCATGCCGTCAGCCTCCGGGCTGAATATGGGCGGTCTTCAGCAAGGCGCTTCCGCCCCTCCCAGCAACTTCGCCGATCTTATGAACAGGATGCAAGGCGCACGGACCGGAAACCCTCATCCGGCACGGGTTCCGGATATAGTTCAGGACAGGGAGCTTTTTGAACTAACGCTGGAACTTGAAGGCATCCTCGTACAGAACCTTATTCGCGGTATGAGAAACACGATACAGCGGACAAACCTCATCGACACAGGTTTTGCAGGACAAATATACGAAGATATGCTTTTTGATGAGTACGCGCGAATTGTAACACGCAACGCGAGTTTCGGCTTTGCAGAAATGGCGTACCGCCAGCTTACCGGACAGCGCTAGCTTAAGGCGTGTGTAAGGAGGCGGTATCTCCCGCCCCTTGCCACATTCCTCAATAAGAATTACCGTTAGCAATGCCGCAATCCTTAAGCGATTTGCCTAAGTCCCCCGATGCCGCCGACCGCATGGGAACTGAACCTGTAGGCAGGCTTCTCCTGCGCTTTTCCCTCCCTGCAATTACGGGGATGCTTGTAAACGCCCTTTACAATTTCGTTGACCGCATCTTTGTAGGACGAGGAGTCAATGAGGCAGCGCTTGCTGGCATCTCACTTGTGCTGCCGCTTATGACTGTTGCCCTGGCGTTTGCCATGCTTTTTGGCATTGGGGCTGCAAACATGATTTCCATGCGGCTGGGCCAGGGGAAAAAGCAGGAAGCGGAAAACACCCTAAACCATTGCCTTTTTCTCCTCATCGGAATGGGGCTTTTGCTCTTGGCAGTAGGGCTTATCTTTATTGATGAGATTCTTGCGCTGATGGGCGCGCAGTACGGAAGTCTAGCGCTTGATTATGCCCGCCAGTATTTGCGCATCCTTCTTTTCGGCTCGGCAATCTTTCAAGTTGGTTTCGGTTTTGCCCACTGCACAAGGGCGCAGGGCTTTCCAATTATCACAATGATAGGAATGTTACTGGGTGCTGGAATGAACATAATTCTTTCGTGGCTTTTTATCTTTGTGTTTGAGTGGGGCATTGAAGGGGCAGCGTGGGCAACAGTCATTTCGCAATCCGCTTCGTGCATCTGGATACTTTCGTTTAGTTTAAGCAAAAAAGCTGTGATCCGCCTGCGCTTTTCTTCCTTTGTGCCTTCACTTGAAATTGTGCGTCAAATTATGATTTTCGGCTCCGCCCAGTTTTTCATGCAGTTTGTAATGTCAGGCGTTCAGCTCCTTTACAACGTCAGCATAGGCTGGTATGGGGCTGACTCTTTGGGAGTTGAGCACGGCGGCGACATTGCCCTTTCAGGAATGAGCATCGTAAACGTTGTATCAATGCTTATCCTCATGCCTGTGTTTGGCATTAGTCAG
>WQRS01000107.1 GCA_009786615.1 Treponema sp.
TTCCGGTGAAGCGGCGCAAAATTCAGATTGTGCTTGAGGATGTTCAAGATGACGCTGAAATTATTCGTGGGCAAATCAGAAAATCTGTCTCCAGCATGATAAATCTTATCGGCGGTTTTCTGGGACGGGACACCAAAGGCAAATACGACATCTTAACGAACCTTTCGGTGCTCGGCGCCAAAACAAGTGATTACCAGAATGCCCTTAATGAAACGCTTTTGCAATTTCAAAAGATGGGGAGCCTTTTGGACGAAATTGAGGCGATGGAAGACGGGCGCTAAAGGCGTGAACTTAGGGAACCAGTTGCCTAAAACGCTGTTTTTTTGTAGTGTGTACAGGACTCAATGAGGCTGTTGCAAAACTTCAGTTTTTGCGACAGCTTCCCTAAATTATTGGAAAAAGTGGGCGCTAACCTTTGGTTCGACAGACCGCTTTTTCCAGAGCTTGTTGCGAAACTAACCGAGTTTTGCAACAAGCTCACAGGAGAGGTTTGTATGCGCCATCTTTCAGACAAATGCTGTAACCGCGCCGCGCGGGAAATCGACTTCACTGAAACGCCGGTTACCGAACTATACGGACGAAACTGTTTTTCAAACACGGTCATGCGCGAGCTGTTGCCAAAAAACATATACAAAGAACTTGTGGCAGTCCAAAACGGGGAAAAAGAACTCACCCTTGAAGTTGCCGAAGTTGTCGCTTCCTCCATGCGTGAGTGGGCAATCGCCAAAGGCGCGACTCATTATACGCACCTGTTTCAGCCGCTGACAGGTCTTACCGCCGAAAAGCACGAATCGTTTATCTCGCCCACCGGCGACGGAAAAATGATGATGGAGTTTTCAGGCAAGGCGCTTATCAAAGGCGAGTCCGATGCCTCAAGCCTGCCTTCAGGCGGTCTTCGGGCGACATTCGAGGCTCGCGGTTATACCGCGTGGGACGTTACAAGTCCAGCGTTTCTTAAATCAGACCCCACAGGAACCACTCTCTGCATCCCCACTGCTTTTATCAGCTACTACGGGCAGGCGCTTGATCAAAAAGTGCCCCTTTTGAAATCCGTGGCGGCTATTTCCAAGCAGTCGCTGCGAATACTGCGCGCCTTGGGCGACAATGTAACCAAGCGCGTGGTTGCCTACCTCGGTCCCGAACAGGAATATTTTCTTATTGATAAGGAATTTTACGATAAGCGCCCGGACATCATGCTTACAGGGCGGACAGTTTTTGGTGCGCTGCCCGCAAAAGGGCAGGAGATGGAGGATCACTACTACGGGGCGATTAAGGAGCGTATTGCCGCTTTTATGCGCGAGGTGAACGCGGAGCTCTGGAAAGTGGGAATTCCTGCGAAAACGCAGCACAACGAAGTAGCGCCAAACCAGTTTGAGATTGTGCCTGTGTATTCAAACTGCACAGAAGCTGCGGATGAAAACCAGTTTATTATGGAGACGCTGCACAACGTGTCCAGGCGCTACGGCATGGAAGCCCTGCTCCACGAAAAGCCCTTTGCCGGAGTCAACGGTTCGGGCAAGCACAACAACTGGTCGCTTGGAACAAACGAGGGGGTAAACATTTTTGACCCCGGTGCAAACCCGGAAACAAACGCCCGCTTCCTTTTGTTCGCGGCGGCAGTGGTGGAGGCTATTGACCGCTATGCGCTCCTTCTGCGCTGTGCTGCGGCCTGTTCGGGCAACGAGCACCGCCTCGGTGCAAACGAAGCGCCGCCTGCAATCATCTCGATGTTTTTCGGCGGTCCGCTGACTGAGATTTTTGAGAACATAGCCAAAGGCAAAACCAACGGAAAGTCTTCATCGAAAGAAAAAATTAAAATTGGTGTTTCAAGTCTTCCGGCGCTCCCAAAGATGTTTCTGACAGAAACCGCACAAGCCCCTTTGCCTTCACAGGCAACAAGTTTGAGTTCCGCATGGTGGGCGCTTCAGAGTCGGTTGCTTCCCCTACCATGTGCATCAACGTTGCCGTTGCCCAGGTTCTCAAAGAGTTTGCCGACAAGCTTGAGCCTGTCGCCGGAAAACCAGGAAGTCTCAACGAAAAGATACATGCCATCATCAAGGAGTCCTACGCAAAGCACGGGCGCGTGGTGTTTAACGGCAACGGCTATACGGAGGAGTGGATCAAAGAAGCAGAGCGCCGCGGGCTTCCCCATATGCGGGGCACGGTTGATGCCCTTGCCGTCCTAGCCCAAAGTGACACGATTTCCCTTTTTGAAGAACACGGCGTTTTGACTAAAGAGGAACTGGAAAGCCGTTACCACATCTATCTGGAAAAGTATTCCAAGCAGATAAACATAGAAGCGGGTGTCATGGTGGAAATGGCACGCCGCCAGATATTTCCGGCTGTAAGTGCGTATGCTGCCGAACTTGCGCGCGACGCTGTTTCCCTTGCGGAAATCAATGCCGAATGCGCCCCGCAAGAGGAGCGGGCACGGGCAATCGCAAAACTCTGTAAAGAGCTTTATGAGGAAACCGCCAATCTTCAGGATGTCCTTGCGAAAACCTACGACATTGGGGACTCTTTGGATCAGGCGCACTCGTACTCGGAGGATGTACGCCCGGCAATGGCGCAGGTTCGCCTGCGGGCAGATGCCCTTGAAAAGCTCGTGCCCAAAGACGCGTGGCCGTTCCCGGGTTATGAGGAGCTGCTGTTTAAGCTATAGTTTGCTCTATTGACAAGATCCCGCCTCACCATGTAAATTAACCACATGAAACAGATTTTTGCGGTATGCCACCATCACCACCATTGTTCTCAGTCGCCGCAGGAATCCGCCGCCTTTTAGGCGCATAAACGGAAAGCAAAGCCGTGGATTCCAGTCCACGGCTTTTTTTTGCTTTCTTTCATTTGAAGGAGTTTTGATGAACACACTGCGCATCCTCATCCCCAAAGGCCGTATCTTTGAAAACGTCTCTAAGCTTTTCGCAGAAGCCGGTTTTCCCATCTGCCTTGCAGAAAGAACCTATCGTCCCATACTTGATGCCCCGTGGCTGCACGCCAAAATCATGAAGCCGCAGAACGTGGGTGAGCTTTTGGAACTTGGCAGCCACGATGTTGGTTTTACCGGAATCGACTGGATACGGGAAAGTGATGCCGAAGTGGAGGAGATTTTAGACTTGGGCTTTGACAAGGTACGTATCGTTGCGGCAATTCCTTCCGGAACGGACGAGGAAGAACTCAAACGCCGAAAGATTGTCGCCGCCACAGAGTACGTGAACCTCGCTGAAACGTGGCTCCGTGAATCAGGCTACCAGTACCGCCTCTTGCGAACTTACGGCGCAACGGAAGTGTTTCCTCCGGACGACGCGGAAATGATCATAGATAACACTTCTTCCGGGCAGACGCTCAAGGACAACGGGCTTAAAATCATCGCCACTTTGCTGGAATCCTCCACCCGCTTCGTTGCTTCCAAAACGGCGCTCGCCGACAAGGAAAAACGCGGCCGCATCGAGGAGCTCGCCATGCTTTTTAAGGCGGTGCTTGACGGGCGGGAGCGGGTGATGCTTGAAATGAACGTGCCCAAGCAGGGTTTTGACCAGTTGGTTGCGGGGCTTCCCGCCATGCGCAGCCCGACCATTGCCCCGCTGTACGGCGATGAAGGGTACGCGGTAAAAATAGCGGTGCGAAAGAGCGAAGTTTCCCTTATCATCCCACGCCTGAAAAAGGCTGGGGCTGTAGACATTGTGGAGTACGATTTGCGGAAAGTGGTTCCGTAACAAAACCGGAGGAGGAAGACGATGGGAAGAACGGCGGAAGTTGAACGGAGTACGACAGAAACATCTATCGTGATGAGGCTCACTTTGGATTCAAGCGGAGAGGCGAAAATTGATTACCCAATTGGGTTTATGGCGCATATGTTTACAGCTTTTGCCCGGCACGGTCATTTCGACCTTGAAATAAAGGCACGGGGCGACATAGAAGTTGACCAGCACCATCTGGTGGAGGATTCAGGCATAGTACTCGGTTCCTGTTTTGCACGCGCGCTGGGGGAGCGGAAGGGGATACAACGGGTGGGGAGTTGTCTTTTCCCCATGGATGAAACGCTGGCACGTGCGGCGGTGGATATTTCAGGCCGCCCGTATCTCGTTTATGAAGCGGGGCTTTCAGGCATCCCCCTTGTTTCAGGCTCCTCCTCTTTCCAAACCGATACGGTGCATGATTTTTGGCAGGGTTTTGTTTCCGCTTCAGGCATGACCCTGCACCTTGACATACTGCGGGGCAGAAGCTGCCACCACAAAATTGAGGCGCTTTTTAAAGCCGCCGCCCGCGCATTACGGGAAGCCTGCGCCATCGACCTTTCTTCGCCTGACATCATCCCTTCCACAAAAGGAGTGCTCGCATGATAGGCGTTATCGATTACGGCGCGGGCAACCTGGGTTCGGTAATGAACGCCCTAAAGCGGCTTGGGCTTGCCGCCGGATTCACTTCAGGACCTGAAGACTTGGGCGCTTCCTCGCCGTTCCGGAAAATTATCTTTCCCGGAGACGGGCATTTTGCCACAGCAATGTCATCACTTGAAAAATCAGGTTACGCGCAGGCGATATCCGAGTGGATACAGGCTGACAAACCCTTTTTGGGCATTTGCATAGGCTTACAGCTTCTATTTGATTGTTCGGAAGAAGCACCGCCCGTTGACGGAATAACGGTAAGCGGGCTTAAGGTTATCCCGGGTGAGGTAAAGCGTTTTCCAGGTAGGATTGTCCCGCAAATAGGCTGGAATAAAACAGCCGCCCGAAACAACTCAAAACTTTTTTCAGGTCTTCCTGAAAATACGTTTTTTTACTATATACACTCCTATTATGCCGCCCCGTCAGACTATAGCGTTGTTGCCGCGGAGGCAGAATACTATGTGCCGTACTGCTGCGCGGTGCAGCGTGGGGCGCTTTCGGCGGTTCAGTTCCACCCGGAAAAGTCAGGTGTGTGGGGAATCAGGCTTTTGGAAAATTGGGCGGGAGGTGTGTAATGCAGGCAAAACGAATAATTCCCTGCCTTGACGTGGATGACGGCAGGGTAGTAAAAGGTGTGAAGTTTAAGGGCATTCAGGATGTCGGCGATCCGGTGGAATTGGCACGGCGTTACAACGATGACGGGGCGGACGAACTCACCTTTTTGGACATAGGCGCGTCGTACAAAAGCCGCGCAACTTTGCTGGATGTTGTNCGTGCNGTTGCCGAGGAAGTTTTTATNCCCCTGTGCGTTGGCGGNGGCATACGCAATGTGGAAGATATGCGCTTGGCGATGAACTGCGGTGCGGACAAAGTTTCCGTCTGCTCAAGCGCGCTTGCCCGNCCGGAACTGCTTTCGGAAATGNCGCGCGCCTACGGAAGCCANTGNGTGGTNCTTTCAATTGATGCCGCCAGAGCCGAACCGGGCGCAGANNGCCAACCCCGCTGGTACGCGTACTCGCACGGCGGCAGAACCAACACGGGNCGGGATGCCGTGCAGTGGGCNCAGCTCGCGGTGGAACTTGGGGCGGGGGAAATACTGCTTAACTCCATTGATTCAGACGGCACGGGAAGCGGTTACGATTTGGAGCTGACCCGTGCCA
>WQRS01000108.1 GCA_009786615.1 Treponema sp.
TACAAGTTTTTGTTGACAAAAGAAATCGATTCCCGGATTGTAGTAGCGGTTCTTGTGGGCCCGGCAAACACCATAACTTCCGCGTTAAAACCTTCGGCTATCTGATCTACAAATTCGTTTGTATGGAAGAACAAGACTGCAGTAATCAGGGATTACTTACTACATATAAGAACTGCTTTGCGTTATCTCCATCCTTTGGTAACGNTTGGTCAGGTCGTCAATAAACGCAAGAGCTGACTTTGTTAACACGGCATCTTTCTGNGTGGCTATGGCGAAAACCAGTTTCTCGGTACAGTTTTCGATGGGTATNGAAAGTATTCCGTACATTGAGTTTTGAGTGGCAAACTCACCAATGCCTATCGTATANAAATTGCTGGATGAAATCAAATGCAGAAGCGAAGCTCGCCCGTGAACATAGGCNATTTTAGACAACTCATTAAGGTCTGTCTGATGGTTTTCAGTGGCAATAATATAAAATAAATCTTCGTACTGTCCTATATATCGCGCGAAGCCATAAGCGCGTAAATTGGATATTGTTACGTTTTTATTATTGCGTATAAGTTCATGCGATTTGGAAATTACAATCTGCGGATTTAAGATCGCTATTGACTGCATCTTCAATCCTTTTTCGTCCGCCATAGCCGTGACTTCCTCAGCCATNCCGCTTGTGTAGTGAATGATGCCGACACTGGCTAAGCCCGAAGCTACCTCNTCTATGACTTCAACTGTTGTGCCTTCATTCAAACGATAGGTGAAGTGATCAAGGCTTTGATTCTGACGGCAAATATGAATGAAACTATCCATGGTGTGGGAATAGCGAGTCATGGAAATATTTAGTCTGTCTTCGCCCGGTTCATGTTTGCGTGAGAGCCCTTTGAGTTTAGCCATTTCTATGATGATGGCGTTTGAATGCTTTAAAAAATTTTCACCGTCAGGTGTTAGTATCACTCCTTGTTTGGTACGTTCCAAAAGNGTTATGCCAACATCATTTTCTATGTCGCGTATAATACAGCTTAAGTGAGGTTGGGAGATGTGAAGAATTTGCGCNGCTTTATTTATNGANCCGCATTGCGCAACTGTAGCAAAAAAATTCAAGTGCTCAAGGGTCATGATTTTACCCTCCTACCTTTTATTTACTTTCATATTATTATTCAATGATAAATAATGTCAACAAAAATTTTTATTCTTTTATTATTTGAAAACGCTATATCTGTTATCGCGAAAAAATATTATAGATTTTTGTTGACAAAAAAAAATAGAAACGATTAAAATAAATTATTCGACGGGGAGATTTTAATAATGATACAAAAATCATTAGACGAAGCTTTCGATCACGCACGTGCACATATTCACACGGGTGAAGTGGCTACCTACATNCCCGAACTTGCAAAAGCTAATCGTGGACACCTTGGTGCTTGTGTTATGACTATAGCCGGAGACTGTTTTCATGTCGGCGACTGGCNGCAAGAGTTTACCATGCAAAGCGTGGCAAAAACAATCACGCTGATACTTGCGCTTAAGCTCGCCGGAGAGAAGGAAGTTTTCAGCAAGGTTGGAGTGGAACCATCAGGTGACACCTTTAATTCCATTGTGAAGCTTGAAACCAAAACGCATTTCCCGCTGAACCCGATGATCAACGCCGGAGCCATAGCTGTGGCAGGATGCTGCGTGAAAGCTGCAGTTGATGCCCATGCGGCGTTTTTAGATCTTGCCAGAAAACTTTGCGGGCGGCAAAACATAGTGATGGATGAGAATGTATATCAATCCGAGCATTTGGCAGGAATGAGAAATCGTTCCATGGCGTACCTTATGCAAGGNGATGGTGTGCTTGAGTGCAANGCCGAAGACGCGGTTGACCTTTATTTTAAAACATGTTCCACTCTTGCCAATACTCAGGATTTGGCGCATTACGCGCTTGTTCTAGCGGATAACGGTAAAAGCCCTGTAACCGGAGAAGTGCTGGTGGAAGACTGGATTGTCCGTATTGTCAAAACGCTTATGNTGACTTGCGGAATGTATGACGGTTCCGGTGAGTTTGCCATCAANGCCGGAATGCCCGGCAAAAGCGGTGTTGGCGGNGGCATTATGGCTTGTGCGGAAAACAGGCTCGGTATGGCTACTTTTGGCCCTGCCTTAAACGGCAAGGGCAACAGTGTGGGNGGCCTTTTAATTATTGAATACTTGTCGGAAAAATTGGGTTTGCATTTGTTTTCCGGCAATATTTATTACGGTGGGATTTAAAAACGGTTTGAGTAACAAATCTGTAGTTTGCAGATAAATAATGCGTGGTTTTTGGAGGATTATTTAATGGAAGCATTTACAGCTGCTGTTTCCAGTTTGGGTTTCTTTTTGTGGGCGTATGTTTTCGGCATTGCGCTGATTGCGGGCGGGATTTATTTCACCATCCGCACGAGGTTTGTCCAGTTTACGACTTTGCGGGACGCCTTTAGGACAATAGGCGGCAAGGACAAGGCGGCTAATCTTGAAGCGGCAGGAAAAGACAAGCCAAAAACCGCGCTNTCGGCGTTCCAGGCGTTTTGCGTCAGCGAGTCAAGCCGCGTCGGCACGGGCAACGTGGTAGGTGTCGCCGTGGCGATTGCGATGGGCGGACCGGGATCTATTTTCTGGATGTGGGTGATGGCACTCATAGGGGCTGCCACAGGTTTTGTTGAGTCAACGTTGAGCCAGGTTTACAAGGAAAACCATAAAGACAGATTTATGGGCGGTGCGATGTATTATTTCCAGCGGGCTTTCAAATCAAAAATCCCCAGTTATGTCCATGCAGGTATTTTGGCATTCACCTACGTCTTTGTGTTTAACTCTGTCCAAACCAACACCATTGCGGACACCTTTCAGGGCTTCGTACCCAACCGCCTGTTTATCGGTATCGCGGTTTCGGCAGTCATCATGTTCATTATTTTTGGCGGTATTAAGCGCGTTTCCAAAGTCGCTTCGGTTATGATGCCGCCAATCATCATTTCGTATTTGCTTGTTTGCTTCGGTATCGTGCTTGTGCACTTCCCGCAATTCATACAGGCGATGGGCTACATTGTCTCTTCAGCTTTTGGAACAGTCGAAGTCGCAGGCGGCGTATTGGGCTTCACTTTCGCCCAAGCGTTACAGCACGGGCTTAGGAGAGGGCTTTTCTCCAACGAGGCGGGCATTGGTTCAGTTCCCATTGGCGCGTCAACCTCCAACGTTTCGCACCCGGTGAAGCAGGGCGCAGTGCAAAGCTTCGGCGTTCTCCTTGATACCCTTATCATTTGTTCTGCCACAGCCTTCATCATCCTCATGTCGGGTAATTATCTGGAAGGCACAACCGCCACCGGTGTTGCCCTGGTTCGCGACTCGCTTGCCTATTGGATAGGGCCGCTTGCCGTGCCGTTCCTGAACGTGATGCTGTTCTTGCTGCCTTTTACCTCGCTTATCGGGAACTACTTTTACGGTGAAACCTGTTTCCGCTTCATTGCGAAAAATCAGACAGCCGTTAACGTGTTTAAGATCCTTGGCGGGGTAACGATCATCATCGCCTCCGTTGTGCCCTTGCAGCTCGTGTGGAGTATGGCGGACATTTTCACAGGTACGCTTGCGACCATGAACATTATCGCGTTGTTTGTGCTTTGCGGTATTGCGGTGAAGTGTCTTGACAACTACAAAAAGCAAATCAAGGATTTCAGGGCTGGCACCGGAAAAGACCCTGTGTTTTATGATGATGAAGTAGGCATTGACACTCCGTACTGGAAACGGGGAAGGTAGCACGTTTCGCTNACAAGTGAAGCTCTTGCGAAACTTCAGTTTTGCAAGAGCTTNATGGCGCTGTGGGCAAGGGCATCATGGCATTGAACCAAAAATCAACAGCAAGTGCCTAATTTTTGTTTACAAATCTATTTGCCCGTATTACCATGTATTAAGGAGACAACAATGGGTAGAGTTACGCTGGTAATGGGTGTGATCGGGGCGGATGTGCACGCGGTGGGCAACAAGATCCTCGAATACGCATTTACCCAGGCGGGGATTAACGTTATTAACCTTGGGGTGATGGTTTCTCAAGAAGAGTACATTTCGGCGGCGATTGAGACGAAGGCGGATATTATTGTTGTGTCCTCGATGTACGGGCACGGCGAACTTGACTGCCGCGGATTCCGCGAAAAATGCGATGAAGCGGGTTTAAAAAACATTCCGCTGTACGTGGGCGGAAACCTTGTGGTCGGAAAAACCAACTTCGAGGATGTCCGGAAGCGGTTTCTGGATATGGGTTTTACCAGAGTTTACCCGCCCGGCACGCTGCCTGAACATTGCATAGAAGATATAAAAAAGGATCTTGGGGTGGAGCTTTGAAATATTACTTGACCGTTGACTTTGGCAGTACGTACACGAAAATGTGCGCTGTTGATGCGGAAGCAAAAAAAGTAATAGGAACGGCAAAAGCCTTTACCACAATACAAACCGATGTTAGGGAAGGTTATAATGCGGCGCTTGCGGAGTTGACGGCGGCTGTAGGCAAACTGGAATACGAGCANAAGCTCGCCTGTTCAAGTGCCGGCGGCGGGCTTAAAATGATNGCGGTGGGGCTTGTGCCTGAACTTACGGCAAAGGCAGCCCGCATGGCAGCTTCAAGTGCCGGNGCAAAAGTCACGCACACTTTTTCTTACGAGCTAAGTTCCCGTGAGCAAGNGGTGATTTTTTCCGCAGCCCCTGACATCATGCTTTTGTGCGGCGGCACTGACGGCGGTAACAGAGAAGTGATAATACATAACGCGAAAAAAATCGCCGAAATCGAAGGTGATTTTTCGGTGATATATGCGGGCAACAAATCCGCCGCCGATGATGCCGAAGCCATTCTGCGCACCTCAGGCAAAAACGTCATCATCTGCGAAAACGTGATGCCCGTGTTCAACTCACTTAACATCGCCCCGGCAAAGAGCGCAATCAGGGCGCTTTTTATCGAGCGCATTGTTGACGCGAAAGGGCTTTCAGGTATACAGCAAGAAATGACTGATGAAATTATCCCCACGCCGCTTGCGGTGTTTGAAGGCGCGGAATTGCTGTCGAAAGGCTGCCGAAAGCTGCTTGGGCGTTCCATGAAGGAAGGGCTGGTGTCAGACGAAGGCATAGGCGATCTCATGGTGGTGGACGTTGGCGGCGCTACGACTGATGTATACACCATGTGCGATGGAAAGCCTTCACGTCCTGACGCGGTGCTGAAAGGTCTGCCTGAACCATTCGCCAAACGCTCGGTGGAAGGCGATCTCGGTCTGCGCTACAACATCGACTCCCTTGTAGAATCCGCCACGGCGGATCGCGTTGCCGATGATTTGGGGTTAAGTACGCAAGCAGTGAATGACTGGGTTTTGGCTTGCAAAAAAAATCCCGACACCATTTCCGCACCCGGTTCTCATGAGCGGAAAATTGATGAGTACTTAACAAGCCATGCAATCAAGGTTGCCGCGGAACGGCATTGCGGAACCTCGCAGACAATCTACACTCCGGTGGGTGAAACGCT
>WQRS01000109.1 GCA_009786615.1 Treponema sp.
GTTGCGTTGCGTTGCGTTGCGTTGCGTTGCGTTGCGTTGCGTTGCGTTGCGTTGCGTTGCGTTGCGTTGCGTTGCGTTAAAGCGTTTTCCACCATGATTCCATCTCTCCCGTACATTTTACTCCATAAATATACCGCTAAACACGCTCATGTCATCTTGCACGGTAAACTAAAAAAAGGCAAGCTTGCTTTTTGTAAAACACGTGTCGCTAGTAATTTTATACAAGCAGGCAATAGTTCTTATTTTTGTGCTTAAAGATGTACAATTTTTGCAAAAATAATTGTAAATTTTGAAAAAATAGCAAAAAATGTCAACAATATGCATTATATTTGTCATTTTTATACTTGACAGGTTTTTTTTTATTATGTACTATCGGGATTTGAGAGGTGTTACTGATTTTGTTAGGACGTAAAATAGGACGGACGAAAAGAAGAACAAATTGAGAAGCGAGGAGATAGGAAGAAACGTATGGAAATCCAGTTGCAAGAGTTGATCAATAAAATAAAAAAGGACGGCATCGACTCCGCTTCATCCGAAGCCGCTGTGTTGAAGAATGAGGCGGAAGCGGAAGCAGCCCGCATAATAGCGGCGGCGCACAAAGAAGCGGCAGACATTATAACACGCGGCAAGGCGGATGCCGAGCGCTCTGAAAAAGCGGGNATTGCCGCTTTGGANCAGGCTTCCCGCAANTTGATACTGGCNTTCAAAAGCGAGATTCAAGGGCTTTTGGATAAAATTGTGGCGCAATCAAGCGCGGCAGCTTACGGGGAAGATGCCCTTAAGGCCGCCTTACCTGAAGTGCTTGTTGCATGGGCGGCAAAAGGCGGTGACAAACCACTGGATATCCTTTTAACCGATGGCGATCTGAAAAAACTCTCTTCATGGTTTAACGATAAATTGGCAGGCGAACTTAAAAAAGGCGTGGAATTAAAGCCAGTGCGAAACTTAAGCTCAGGCTTCCGCATCGCTGAAAAAGACGGTTCAGCCTACTATGACTTTTCCGCCGAAGCTGTGGCGCAGCTCCTTTCAGCTTATGTTAATCCGCGTCTTGCAGAAATTCTCGGCTCAAGCAGCAAAGGGATGTAACAGTGTCGCAGTATTATTACTTGGCGGCGCAGCTTCCCCACCTCTCCTACGGACAAAACGTCCCGATGAGTTCTCAAGCATTCAAGACGCTTGCCGCCGAGCACTTAAGTTCAGGCGACTTGGCGGAGCTTGAGCACTGCACGCTGGAAGTCTCTTTCCCTTCAAAGGACGATGATCCCGATGCCCGGCAATCCGAGGGGCGGACGGAGTTTGTCACGAAATGGAAGGAATGGGAGAGAACTTTGCGCCAAAACCTCGCCAAAGTCAGGGCAAAAAAGCTTAAAAGGGAGGGAGTACCTGCTGATGTGCATGATTATCCCTTTGATGCGGCTGCCGCCGCGCGGACGGCGAGCGCGATAGAATCCCCGCTTGAGGCTGAAATTTTCCTTGACAAGGCACGCTGGGATACAATAGAGGGTTTGCAGGGGTTTGATATTTTCAGCGAAAACGCAATTTACGCGTATATGCTCAAACTCTTGCTCATGGAGCGCCGCATGGCGTTTAATACAGAAGAAGGATTTACTGAATACAAGGGGCTATACGCCGCTATTCTTGGAGACCAAAAATGATTGGAACAAAAGGTACTGTGGTTGCCGTAAACGGCAATATGGTCAGCGTGCGGTTTGACGGCGCTGTTTCCATGAACGAAGTAGGGTATGTTAAGGTTGCTGGTACGCAGCTGAAAAGCGAGGTAATCCGAATAAGGGGCGATGTGTCCCAGCTTCAGGTTTTTGAAATAACCAAGGGGATTACGGTTGGGGATTCGGTCGAGTACTCAGGCGATATGCTTGCGGTGGAACTTGGTCCCGGTCTTTTGGGGCAAGTCTATGACGGTCTTCAAAACCCCTTGCCCCAGCTTGCGGCAAAAGCCGGTTACTTTCTGGAGCGCGGTGTGTACTTGGATCCGCTCCCGTCAGACGTTAGTTGGGCTTTTACGCCTTCGGTAAAAGAGGGTGACAAGGTGGAACGCGCTGACTCTTTAGGCACCGTGCCTGAGGGCTCGTTTACCCACCGCATCATGGTTCCCTTTTCTATGTACGGAAACTACACCGTTGCTTCGATAAAACCCGCCGGTTCATACAAAATCAACGACACAATTGCCGAACTGAAAGATGAAAAGGGCAATACCGTTCCTGTAACCATGTCTTTCCGCTGGCCTGTAAAGCGCCCGGTGGATTGCTACGAAGAACGGCTTAAACCCAAAGACCCAATGGTGACGAGGGTGCGTCTTATCGACACCTTCTTCCCTGTTGCGCGCGGTGGAACCTACTGCATACCCGGCCCCTTTGGAGCGGGCAAAACCGTACTCCAGCAAATAACCAGCCGCTTTGCCGACGTTGACGTTGTAATTGTTGCGGCGTGCGGGGAACGGGCGGGCGAAGTTGTTGAAACTCTTAAAGAGTTCCCCGAACTCATAGACGAAAAAACAGGGCGCTCGCTTATGGAGCGGACGATCATCATCTGTAACACCTCATCCATGCCCGTAGCCGCCCGCGAAGCGTCTGTTTACACAGCCGCGACACTCGCCGAATACTACCGCCAAATGGGGCTTAATGTCCTTTTGCTTGCTGACTCCACCAGCCGCTGGGCGCAGGCGATGAGGGAAATGTCAGGTCGCCTTGAGGAAATACCTGGCGAAGAAGCCTTCCCGGCATACCTTGAATCAACCATCGCGAGTTTCTACGAGCGGGCGGGCATAGTGCGCCTGCGGGACGGCACAATCGGTTCAGTCACCATCGGCGGGACGGTCAGCCCGGCAGGCGGTAACTTTGAGGAGCCTGTCACGCAGGCAACGCTTAAAGTCGTTGGCGCTTTCCACGGTCTTTCCCGTGAGCGTTCAGACGCTCGTAAGTTTCCCGCCATCCACCCGATGGAATCGTGGTCGAAGTACAAGGGAATAATTTCCGGCGAAATGGTTTCATACGCCCACGGATTCATGCGGCGGGGAAGCGAAGTTGAGCAGATGATGAAGGTTGTCGGCGAAGAAGGTACCAGCATAGACGATTATGTCATCTTTCTTAAAGGCGACTTGGTAGACACTGTGTACTTTCAGCAGAACTCCTTTGATCCTGTTGATGCGGCGGTCAAGCCTGAGCGTCAAATCTACGTTTTCAGGCTTCTGTTGAAGATTCTTGGGTCGAGTTTTACGTTTGAAGATAAAAACGAGGGGCGCGGCTGGTTTAATAAACTTAGACAGAAGCTTCTTGACTTTAACGGATCTGAATGGAAAGGCGAGAAATTTGTCGCTTTGGAAAAAGAGATCGACGATATGATAGCGGAACGATCCGGCGGGCTGGATAAAACAGCCGAAAAACTGTTGGCTTAAGAGGTTAAGTGTAATGAAAAAGGTATACAGTAAAATAGAATCAATTACCGGAAGCGTTATCACGGTCAAGGCCGATGGAATCCGCTACGGAGATTTGGCGGAGGTGGACACCGCCTTCGGAACGTCGCTGGCGGAAGTGAACCGCCTTGAAAACGACCTTGTCTCGCTCCAGGTGTTTGCGGGCGGCAGGGGTATTTCCACTGGCGACACAGTGCGCTTTTTGGGCCGCCAAATGCAGGTTTCCTTTTCTGAAAACCTCATGGGCAGGGTTTTTACCGGTTCAGGTGATCCCCGTGACAAGGGGCCGGCACTTAAAGACAACATGATCCCCATCGGCGGTCCTTCGGTTAACCCGTCTCAGCGTATCATCCCTGAACGCATGATTCGTACGGGTATTCCCATGATCGACCTTTTTAACACACTGGTTGTGTCGCAGAAACTCCCGATTTTCAGTGTTTCTGGTGAACCCTACAACGAGCTTTTGGCGCGTATCGCCATGCAGGCGGAAGTTGACGTCATCATTCTTGGGGCGATGGGGCTGAAATACGATGACTACCTGTACTTCAAGGATACCCTTGAGGAAGGCGGCGCGTTAAGCCGCACCGTCATGTTTGTCCACACCGCATCAGACCCTACCGTTGAGTGCCTTATGATTCCTGATATGTCGCTTGCGGTAGCGGAGCAGTTTGCCTTGCAGGGCAAGGACGTGCTTGTACTTCTCACCGACATGACCAACTTCGCGGACGCGATGAAGGAAATCTCCATTATACAGGAGCAGGTTCCTTCCAACCGCGGTTACCCCGGTGACCTTTACAGCCAGTTGGCAAGCCGTTATGAAAAGGCGTTGACTTTGAAACTGCCGGCTCCATCACCGTTTTGGGCGTTACCACAATGCCCGGCGATGACGTAACCCACCCCGTGCCCGACAACACCGGATACATCACCGAGGGACAGTACTACCTTAAAAACAAGCGTATTGAGCCTTTTGGTTCGCTTTCACGATTGAAGCAAATGGTCAACGGAAAAACGAGAGAAGATCACCGCGCCCTCATGGACGGTATGATAAAGCTGTATTCTTCATTTAAGGACACATTAGAGAAAAAATCCATGGGCTTTATCATGACAGCGTGGGACGACAAACTCCTTAAATACGGGGATCTGTTTGAAAAACAAATGATGGATCTTTCGGTGAACATTCCGCTGGAACGGGCGCTGGATTTGGGCTGGGAAATTTTAGCCTCTTGCTTTAACCGTGAGGAAACGGGACTGCGGACGGAGCTAACTTCCAAGTTCTGGCCAAATAAAGACTAGGGGGCCATGACGCTATGGCAAAAGTCAAGCTCACCAAAAACGAGCTGAAAAAGCAGAAGGATTCCCTTAAGATGTACAAACGTTATCTGCCCACGCTGATTTTGAAAAAACAGCAGCTTCAGGCGGAAATTCGCACTACCGAAATCCGTATCCAGGAACTTATGGACGAAAAAAAGCGCCTGGATGAGCTTTTTAGGGCGTGGATAGCCGTTTTCGGTGAAAAGGAAGTTTTCACCACCGGCATCTTGAAAATCAGCGAGGTTAAAACCGGACAGGGAAACATCGCGGGTGTTGCAATACCGATTTTCAAAGGGGCAGAGTTTGAAGTGTCAGCTTATGACCTTTTGGGAACACCTTTGTGGCTTGATATGGCGGTGGAAAAGCTCAAAGAGGTTTTCCTTCTTGACCTGGAAGCTCAGGTGGTGGAAGAACAGCGCAAGCGTTTGAGCCACGAACTGCGGATTACAACGCAGCGGGTAAACCTTTTTGAGAAGGTGAAAATTCCTGAAACAAAAGGCAACATCAAAAAGATTCAAGTTTACTTAGGCGACCAGCAGACTGCGGCGGTGGTGAGGGGAAAAATCGCCAAGCGCGGCCTTGCCAGAGCCGCTGCGAAAGAGGGAGCGTGATGCGATGATTGTACCCATGAAGAGGGTTTTCCTTGTTGTGATGGACAAATACCGGGAAGCCTCGTTAACAAAACTGCGAGACA
>WQRS01000110.1 GCA_009786615.1 Treponema sp.
CGGGCAAACTGAATGGTTCCCGCCGGAAGCAATATGTCGTTGGCCATGAATGACAAAGTAGAAATAAGAATCCCCACGGCAATTGCGGGGGCAAAAATCACGCGGTAGGAAAGCCCGGAGGCAAGCATTACAAGCACTTCGTTTGACGAACTGAGCCTGCCGACTGTCATGAGCGTTCCCATGAGGGAGGCAAAAGGAGCGGAAAGGGCAATTACGGAAGGCGAAGCAAAGAGAAGGAGCAAAGCAACCTGGCTAAGGGGAACTTGTTTGGCAAGAATTTCCTGCGCCATAAACAGCAGCTGGTTTACAAAAAAGATGAAAAAGAAAAAGAGGAAAGAGATGGAAAAGGAAAAGAGAATGTCTTTAACCAGATAGCCGAATAACGTCCACGAGATGGATCTACCCGGCGGCGGCAACGACGGCTGGCGGCGGCGTAAAAGCGAGGAGGTATCAATTACCGGGTGTGACCCAATTCCGCTCATAAGTTCCTACACTCCTGTAGAACCAAAACCGCCGGAACCCCGTTCCGTAACAGACAAGGAGGCAACTTCGAGTATTGCGGCACGAATCACAGGCGATATTACCAGTTGGGCGATTCTNTCGCCATTTTTCACCGTAAAAGGCCCATTGCCAAAGTTTATGAGAATCACCTCCACTTCACCCCGGTAATCGCTGTCTATTGTTCCCGGAGCGTTCAAAACCGTTATTCCCGACCTGTCGGCAAGACCAGATCGGGGCCGCACTTGCGCTTCAAAGCCCGACGGAATCTCAAAAAAAAGCCCCGTCGGNACACGAACCCTTTCAAGCGGGGCNATGGAAATATCCCCCTCAATGAAGGCTTTGANATCCATTCCCGCAGCCTCCGCACTTGCGTACCGTGGAAGCTCAACTTCGGCGGCTTTTTTTTGCACCCTCAAAAGCGGCGCACCAGCCGAAATTTGAGCCTCCTGTTCCAAAGTCATAACCTTANCGGCGGCGAAAATCCCGCCTGCCATCCCGGTCACGGTCTGAGCGATTACGGTCACGATCGCGATTATAGCCGCCTTCCCTTCCGTATCCGCCGCCGCTGCTTTCGGGGCTGCTGCCGTCAGGATCAATCGCGTCAATGTAGGAAAGGTTAAGCCGNCCCATTTTGTCAATCTCAAGGAGCTTCACCTGTATTTTATCCCCTTCCTTTACCACGTCAGTCACCTGCGACACGCGCTGGCGGGAGAGCTTGCTGATATGCACAAGCCCCTCTTTTCCCGGAAGAATCTCGACAAAAGCGCCGAAATCCATAATGCGCTTTACAGTTCCGTTGTAGACCTTCCCCATTTCAGGGTCAAGCACAATACCGAGCACAGCGGTTTTGGCATCTTCGGAGTCTTTGGACGTTTTACCGAAAATTGTGACGGTTCCGTCATCATCGGTGTTGATCTTCACACTGTACTGCTCGCAAAGCGCCTTGATATTCTTCCCGCCGGGACCGATAAGCGCGCCGATTTTATCGATGTCGATGCGCATGGTCACGATCTTGGGTGCAAACTCACTAATTGCCTCAACAGGCTTGCTGATGGTGTTGTTCATAATNTTGAGGATGTGAAGCCGCCCGCGTTTTGCCTGATCNAGGGCTGTCCTCATAATTTCTGAACTCACCCCCACAATTTTAATGTCCATCTGGAAGCCGGTAATGCCGTTTTCCGTTCCCGCGACCTTAAAATCCATGTCGCCCAGATGATCTTCATCGCCGAGGATGTCAGACAGAACTGCATAGCGGGCGCCCGGGTCGCTGCTTTCGGTGATAAGCCCCATAGCGATGCCGGCAACAGGTTTCTTTATGGGTACGCCAGCCTGAAGCATAGAAAGAGTGCCGCCGCAAACTGAAGCCATCGAAGAAGANCCGTTGGATTCCATTATCTCTGAAACAACACGTATTGTGTAAGGAAACACATCTTTTGCCGGTATCATGGCTTCAAGCGAGCGGCGNGCAAGGTAGCCGTGCCCGATTTCGCGCCGTCCTGTGCCCATGCGCCCCACTTCACCCACCGAAAACGGCGGAAAGTTATAGTGNAGAATGAAATGNTCCCGCTTATCCCCGTCTATGTCGTCAAAAACCTGCTCGTCAAACACCGTGCCAAGNGTTGTCACCACAAGNGACTGCGTTTCTCCGCGGGTAAAAAGCGCCGANCCGTGCGTNCGGGGAAGAATCCCGACTTCGCAGGTTATGTCACGGATGTCCTCCGTTCCGCGCCCGTCAAGTCTGCGCCCCTGATTGAGTATGGCAAGCCGTAAAATGTCGTACTGCATATCCTCAAAAAACGCGTTAAAGAGCTTTTTCTGCTTGTCATCTTCCAGTTGGGCGGCGTAAGCGGCGGCGGTTTCAGATTTCACCTTCGCTATTTCCTCGTGCCGCTCCTGTTTTGCTTTGATAAAGCAGGCTTCTTCAAGGCGCGGATAAGCGGCGGCGCGAATTGCGTCCTTATTTTCAAGGCTGTAGGAAAGTTCGGTCAAAGCGAACTTTGGCTTGCCCGCAAGTTCGCGCAGTTTTTCCTGAAGATTGCACAGTTCAATTATCGTCGCGTGGGCTTTTTCGAGGGCTTCCATCATGAGGTCTTCGCTTACCTCATGCGCGCCCCCTTCCACCATCGTGATTCCGCCTTTCGTTCCGGCAACAACTATCTCCAGGGAAGATTTCGCTATCTGTTCGTAGGTTGGATTTATGACAAGCTCGCCCTCCACCTGGCAGATACGCACACCCGCCATTGGACCGTTAAAAGGAATGTCTGAGATATGCACCGCCGCTGAAGCTGCGATAATCGCCAGAACATCAGGCGGATTGACCTGATCGGCAGAAACTGTTGTGGGAACGACCTGTATTTCGCGCCCGATTGCAATATCGAAAAGCGGCCGCATTGGGCGGTCAATGAGGCGGGAAATGAGTATTTCCTTGTCTTTTGGGCGGCTTTCCCGTTTGATAAACCCACCGGGAATCTTCCCCGCCGCGTAATATTTTTCGTTGTAATCAACAGTGAGGGGAACGTAATCCATCCCCTCCACCGCATCCGTTGAGGCGCAGACGGTGGCTATCACCGCCGAACCTGCGTACTGCGCGAAAACAGAGCCGTTTGCCTGCCGCGCGATTCTGCCGGTTTCAAGGATAAGTTCCTTACCGGCAATTTCGAATGTTATTTTTTGAAGCATAAATTCCTTAAGTTTATTTGCGCAAGCCTAGTTCTTTTATAAGTGCGCGGTAGCCTTCGAGGTTGGTGCGCTGGATGTATTTCAACATTCTGCGGCGCTGCCCAACAAGGATTAAGAGTCCACGCTGGCTGGACTTGTCCTTTTTAAACTGCTTGCAATGCTCGGTGAGCTGATTTATCCGCCCTGTGAGCAAGGCGATTTGTACTTCTGTAGCTCCTGTGTCTTTTTCGTTCTTTCCGAACTTCGTTATGGTGGAACTCACTTCTTCTTTGCTTAATGCCATTTATACACTCCTGAGTATTGCCTATAGTTTACTATTATTTCTGGAAAAGTCAATCCGGTGGCGGCAATTAAAACTTTCACGCCCTATTGACACAAATTATGCCGTGTGATAGGGTGTCTTTGATGTCGGGGTACGTTCTACCGCGATCTTTTGTAAATTTTCCGCCGTCTTAGCTCAGCTGGTTCAAATTGGCACTGTTTCTAATTCCTTATAGCTCAAGGGATTATGAAATGGAAAACATCTAAAACATTCTCGAATTCGGGTTGCGGTGATACTCCGGTGATACTTTTCGCAGGAGGTTGTCATGCGTAAACCAACGCTTTATAAACACAGGGGGAAGTGGTACGCTCGTTTCTGGATCGCGGAGGAAGGGAAGTACCGATCCCGTTGTCTGGATGTGCGTGTTGAAGGAATAAGGGAGCGCCGCAGGGAGGCTGAAGATGCGGCTGACAGAATCGAAGTTACGCTTCGCGCCCCTTCTCCGCTCCCCCTTCCCTCCCCGCCCGAAGCCTGCGTATCATCCATGCCGCTTTATGATTACACCGCGGGCTTTTGGCGGTCAGACAGCGAATATGTAAAAGAAAAAGCTTTACTTGATAAAAAGCCTATCTCAAAACACTATCTTTTATCAAACAGGCGAAACATTGAAACAAAAGTAAAACCGTTCCCCGGATTTGAAGGCATTACAGTGGGCGGACTTTCAAAAGTGCTTATCCGCCAGTGGAAATTATGGTTAGCCGAACAGGGCTATTCAGGGAAAACTATCAACGATGCTATGAAGTCCATTAAAGTCCCCATACGCCGTGCAGTTGACGATGATTTACTGTCTGTTAATCCATTTGCAGGTGTGCGCTCCGCGCCACACAAAGAAAAAAAGCGCGGTGTACTTACCCCGTCAGAAATCAGGCGGCTTGTTAAAACACCTGTAACAAACCCGCACTCCCGCCTTGCCGTCTACCTGTCGCTTTATTGTTCGATGCGGATGGGGGAAGTCCGGGGCTTACAATGGGGGGATATATCTGACGGGATAATCCACATCCGGCACAACTGGCAAGAAGGCGAAGGCATTAAACCCTGCAAGTGCGGTTCGGAAGGTGACGTTCCCATGCCGCGCATAGTCGCTGACCTATTAAACAAGGTTCACGCTACAGCGCCGCTTACAGGTGAGAATGATTTTGTGATGTCGCAAAAGCCTTACAAACCGGCTTGCAGGGAAGTACTGTCGAAGGCTTTACGGACAGAACTTGAATCTATCGGCATCTCAGAGAAACAGCGCAAGGAGCGCAATATAGTCTACCACTCCATGCGGCATAGTTTTGTTACCGCGTGTCGCATCGCGGGGTTTACTCCCTTCGAGACCATGAAATTATCGCGGCACAAAGACCCTAAGATGCTTGAACGTTACACCCACGGGCAGGAGGCGCTTGAGGCACCGGATATAAAGCAAATGGGAAACAGGTTTGAGCGATTTTTTTTGCCAGAAGCGGAAGGCTGAAAAGCGTCAGTCTTACTCTACTTCTTGGTTGCAGTGGGCTTCTTTGCCTGTTCCTTCTTTGCAGGCTTCTTGACCGCAACGGGCTTCTTGGCGGTGGAAGTTTTCTTTTGGGAAGTGGGCATTCCGGCGCTTGCCTTGAACGCCTCCAGAATCGACTTTTCAAGGGTAAGTATTTCCTGCTCTATAGCGGCTTTCTTAACAAGCAGTTTTTCAAGGCTGGTTATCATTTTGTCAACTTTCATTTAACTTCTCCTGTGGTTGTTGTTTCATTATCGGCATGATTACCTGGCTATCAAAAAAATACATTTTTTCACTTTTTTGTAGAAATCGCTTGACAAAGTGCAATCAACATATTATTGTGAATAAATCAACTTATTTTTGTTAATTTTTAGCGGTATGGTGATGATTATTTTTGGAGGTTATTATGTTGACAGAATTCGGACAGTTTTTGCGAAAGCTTCGTATAGACTGCAATG
>WQRS01000111.1 GCA_009786615.1 Treponema sp.
GATGATGAGACATCAGGCGCCGCGCCGAGCACGGAGCATTCAATTTCCCTTCCGGGGATAAATTCTTCCAGCAGCGCTTTGGTGTCGTACTGAAAGGCAGAGGTNAGGCTTTCAGAGTATTCTTGCTCGGTGCGCACTTTGNACACTCCAACNGACGATCCCATGTTAGCGGGCTTCACAAAAAAAGGCACACCCANTTGCGAACATACCGTATCAAAAGCAGGATATGTCTCATTTTNTTTAAGACAAATTAANTTGCCGACAGGAAGATTTGCCTGCAATAAAAGGCGCTTCATCACATCTTTGTCCATGCCNGCGGCGGACGCTAAAACGCCTGCGCCAACGAAGGGAATATTGAGGAGTTTCAAAAGACCTTGAACTGTGCCGTCTTCCCCGAAAGGACCGTGTAATATGGGGAAAACAACGTCAACATCAGAAAGAGCTGTTTGCACATCAACAGCCGAACATGACGGATTTATCCTTATGCGCTGTGGATCATCCGAATCAATAATGAAGTTTTCATCATCGCCTGAAAGCCAGCGTCCGTCTTTGCCTATACCTATAAGGTGCGGCAGGAATTTGCCGCGATCAATGGCATCATAGACATTTTTGGCTGATTGCAGCGAAACCTCATGCTCTGCGGATTTGCCGCCGAAAAGAATGCCCACTCGTAGTTTGTTTCCCATAACGAAGGAGTATACTCCGGATGCAGAATAAAAAACCATAGGGTTTTGTTTGACTTTCCATGGATCTGATATAAAATCAAAGTATGCGGCTTAAATCTACCAATTCGCATGATCTTGAAGTTTCCTTTAAGGATGCGGTATTGCGCTGTTTGCCTTCAGACGGCGGGCTTTATGTGCCAACTAAAGCGGTGGATTTGCGGCAGGCTTTTTTTGACCTAAGCGCCAACAGNAGTTTCCACGACCTGGCATCGGCTGTAACGCCGCTTTTGCTGCAGGGGGAACTGAACCCGTTTTGCGCAGCACGCGTTGCCGAAAGCGCGTATGGCTTTGAGCCTGAACTTACGCTTCTTGATGATAATTTCTCGCTCCTTACCTTGCACAATAGCCCGACCGGTAATTTTAAGGATTTCGGCGCCGGTTTTTTTGCAACGGTGATGGAAGAGCTTCTGAAAAAAAATAATTTTGCAATGATACTTTCAACAGCGGTTGGAAACAACGGAATCAGCTTAGGACATGCCTTTCAGCGCCGCCACGGGCTTACCGCTGTGTTGTTATATCCATCCGGACGCATTTTCGGGCTTGACGAAGAAAACTTTGTTTCAAACGGGGGAAACATCATCCCGATACAGGTACGGGGAACGCTTGATGATTGCCAGCGGCTTAGAAACGCCGTTATTAACAGCCTCGCTCTTGCGCAGCGCTACAACATAACAAGCGCCAATACCATCAACTTTGCAAGGCTTTTGCCTCAAACGTTTTATTATCTGTACGCTTATACCAAGCTGCCTGAGCGGTTGAGAGAAAATGTCGTTTTCAGCGTTCCAAGCGGGAATTTCGGCAACCTTGTTTCCGGTCTTTACGCGTGGAAGTTCGGCTTGCCGGCAAGCGGCTTTATAGCCGCCATGAACGCCAACAACGCTTTCGGCGATTTTCTTCAGGGCGGGGATTTTAAAGCTGAAGAGGTAATTGCCACCCGTTCCCCCGCCCTTGATGTAAGTAACCCCGCAAACTATCAGCGGCTGCGCTCGTTTTACGATGAAAACCCCGCCGCGATGCGTGACATGGTTTTCCCCGCCTCCGTTGACGATGAAAAGACATTTTCTGCGATGGAAAAGATGTACAGGTTATACGGGGAGCTGATTGACCCGCACGGAGCTGTGGCGTTTGCCGCCGCGCAGGATTTTGCCGCTTCAGGCAAAAAGCCCGGTTCGCACATTGTTGTTGTCTCCACAGGGCATCCTGCAAAAGAGCCTGAAATGGTGAAAGCCGCCACAGGGCAGGTGCCTTCCGAACCGCGTGGTTTCCAGTTATTAAAGCGGGAAGTAAAGCCTGTTGCCGCCATCGAAGCGCATTTGGGGGCGCTGGAAGGGGCTATTGCCGCTTGTTTCTAGCAAGTTCTTCTAGCCTTTGCTCAAATAAAGCGGAATGGAAGCGGCTTCTTTATCGTCAAGGTAAAGGGTAAAGTTTATCATACCTGAACTTTTGAAGCGGATGTTGGAAATCGTAAACACCAAATGAGAAACCGCAGTCGCGTTTCCGGCTCCCTTTACCTCAACATTTCCCTGAATGGGTTTAATCACTGTTTCGCCGCTTAAATCGCGCGTTTCGATTCTGAACTGGTGATTACAAAACTCCCACAGGTCAAAACGCAGGCGTATNACAACCGAAAGCTGNGTATGGACGCANGGAAAGTTGCGGGAAACTATTGTGTCAAAGGTGCCTACAATTGTGAGTTTGCCTGAGTTTTCCTGGGCAAAATCGCAGAAGGTAAAAAGTTCAACTTTCATTACATCTTTCTTCGCCTGGAATTCACAAAACGTGAGAAATCATTGATGTTTTTCACCACTATCTTGTCAGACAGCATTTCCACACGGCGCTGATTTTCAAAGTTGCTCAATATTTCCCTGGTTTGGTTTACGGTCATGCCCGCCCATTGCGCAACGTTATCCACAGTGGCTTTAAATTCGCGCCTTTCGGTTGTTTTGTCTATGTCAGGCTGGCTTTCATCCAGCATGAGGAAAACGTCNGCTATTTTCGCCGGCGGCTCCTCAAGTGTTAAGATCATGAACCGCCGTTTGGAATCAAAAATGCGCTTTGCGAACATTTTAAGGAGTTTCAAGGCAATTTGCGGGTTTCCCAGCATCAAAATGTCAAAGTTCTGGCTGTTAAACTCAAGGAGCTTCACTGAATCAAGGGCAATCGCCGTTGCCGAGCGTGGTGAGTTTTCCAAAATCGCCATTTCGCCGAACATTTCTGTGGGCTGAAGAATATCAAGCGTTTTTTCTATGTCCCCGATGAGTTTAACCAGCTGCACCCGTCCTGTTTGAATAAGGTAAAACGTACTGCCCGGCTCAAACTCCGAGAATATCATCTCACCGGGCGCGAAGGTTCGTGCAAAGCGCTCAAAAGCCGCCAAATTCATTTCAGCCACTTATCCCTCCAGCGCCTTGAGCGCTCTTTTTGCTTTCAGTTTAATTCCATCTTCCTCTTTCCCGGGCATGGAAAGTATTTTTTTATAAAACGTTTTTGCTTGCTCTTTCCCGTTGCTTTTTTCGTAAGACTGCCCCATGTAAAAAAGTGAATCGGCAAGATCNGGATGTTTAGGATANTTTGTAATCATCATTGTGTAGTATTTTATACAGTCTTGAAATTTATTGAGCAGGAAAAGGCATTGACCNATTCCGAAGTTGCTTTTCGCCACATATTCGGCATCTTCTTTCGCATCCACAATTTTTTTGAACGCCAAATACGCCTGTTGGTATTTTTGCTGGGAAATAAGGCTTACTGCATCGTAGTAGGCTTTCGCGGTGTTTGACATATCAGAAGGGGTTTGTTGAGTTTCGTCCTCAGANTCAAGATCAAAAGCCTCGATTTGAGGCGCCACCACACTAGGCAATTTTGCAAGCGACGACTCTGCCAGTTGCAGGTTATTGGCAGCCTGCGTTGCATTGCGCCCCGACGGGTAAAACGTCAAATAACGGCTGAAAACATAACGTGCCTGGGAAAAGTTTTTATTCTTNAAGTAAAACTCACCCACATGAAAAAGACCAGCCTCAGGATTTTGCTGATCCTCTTTTTCCATAAGGCTTGAAACCTGTTTGTGAATCTTGCGTAACTGGTTTGAAAAAACTTTAAGCATCTTTACGATGATACGGCTGTTTGCAAGCGCAAGCGATTCAAACTCAGGCACGGTAAACGCCATGATTACCGTGTCCTGAATCGCCATGGCGTTTTCTTCCCTCGCGTATCTGCCCAGCGCAGACTTTACCCCAAAGAACTCTCCCTGCTGAACCAGGTCGTGTACATCCTGTCCTGTTTCAATATCCTGGTGTGTGAGATGCACTTTCCCGCTTTGCAGAATAAACACCTTGTCCGCAGGATCGCCTTGGAAGTATATAACCGAACCTGTTTTGTATTGCAGCGGTTTTGCCATTACGTTGATTCCTTTGCTGTCAAAGCCGGTTCAAAAGGGAGAAAATCAAGAACTTTTTTTAAACCTGTCCTGTCTCTGATTTTCATGTAAAGAGCGGCAGGATCGCCACAGACGAACATACTCTTTCCCCCAACTGTTATCTCCGTATAGCCCTGCGGAAGCTTCCCAAAAATGTCCAGAAAACACTTTTTCCCATAAATGGGTTTTCCTTCAAGAACAAGCAGTTCAATATCTTCCATCGATGATGAGGCAAGGTTTTCATACGCATCATCGACACGAGCTTTCATAACAAGTATATCAGCAAGTTTGCCTTCGTCAAGCGANCCAATTCGATCCTGCATCCAGAACGCTTTTGCGCTGTTGACTGTAACCATTTCAAAAATTTTTTTCGCGCTCAAATCCTCGCCGTACATTTTTTGGTAAAGCTGCCTAATCGTGCGCATTTCTTCCAAAAGATTTGCAGGACCTGTTGCCGAAGAATCCGTGCCGAGTGTGAGGTTCACACCGGCGTTTAGCATTTTGCGGATTTTAGCGGTAACGTTAAACATGAGCATATTGGAGGAAGGGCAAAGTGAAATGCTTGCCCCCGCTTTTGCAATCTTTTTTATGTCCTCATCGCTGAAGCTGATGCAGTGGATAAAAAGGCAATGGCTGTCAAGCAGGTTCAGTTTTTCCAGGTTTTCCACGCTGTGCATTGATTCGCTGTCAAAGCCTTCGCACAGATGTGTTATAAACGGCCACTTGTTTTTGACCGCTTTTGCGTGCTCCTCAAGCAAGCCGTCTCCCCATTTCAAATCGTATGACGTTGCCTCGTGTGCCAGNCCGTATTCGGCAATCGCCCGAATAGGAAGCGTGGGCAAAATATCTTTGTTGATGGAATGGGGAAAATGATCGTTTACCGTGGTAACACCTGAAAATATGCACTTATAACTGCTCAAAAGGTAAAGTTCTTCCCGTAATATTTTTGAACGCTCGGCAAAGGTGTCTGANGCTTTTAAATCTTTATCCCACGGCTGCCATGTGAGGTAAAATGTGCCTTTAGGGGGNCCAACCGGTGGACGGTAATTGCCCTGCAAATGATCGTGCGTGTTGATGAGGGATGGGTATACAAAGGATTTTCCTTTTANGTCTAAAACGATGCTTTTTTTATTGCTTCTTAATTTGCCGCGGGCGGAGCTTNTGTTCGCAAAACGCCCGTTCACAGCTTTGATGAGCTTCTGTGAAACCTCAATACTGCCTGTATTGGGGTTTTTTCCTGCAGTGGTTATAATGCCATTTTTCAACACAAACCCAGACATTT
>WQRS01000112.1 GCA_009786615.1 Treponema sp.
AATATTGTAAATTGCCCCTTCTGACCAAATTATATCAAATTCATCTTTTTGAAACGGAAGGTTATCCATTGAACCAACAATACCCCTTACCCTGTCTTGCAGATTTTGCTTTTTGGCATTGTCATTAAAAATGTTTATGAAATCAGGGAAAATATCTATTCCGGTAATATCTGCCAAACAATTTTGCGCAAGTATCATTGTTTGGCCTCCCGTTCCACAGCCAATATCCGCAATTTTTTTCTGCGAAAGATTATCAACAAAACCTAAAAAACCCAACGCTTTTTTTGTCATTTCAGGACTGCCGGGTCCCTGTCGCTGCATGGCAGAAAAAAATTCGCAAATTAATTCACTTTCAAAATCAGTAATATGAGTTTTATCAAGTTCCATCGTTTTTTCAAAGATTCCGAAGGAATCTAAGATTCCTTAATCTTCCTTCGTTTTCAAGACCGCCAAAAATGCGTTCTGCGGCAGCTCCACATCGCCGACCATTCGCATCCGCTTTTTTCCCTCTTTCTGCTTCTCAAGGAGCTTTCGCTTGCGGGTGATGTCGCCGCCGTAACATTTCGCCAAAACGTCTTTGCGAAGGGCGTTCACAGTTTCCCGTGCAATAACCTGGCTTCCGATTGCGCCCTGAATGGGAATCTTAAATTGCTGGCGGGGGATTTCGTCCACCAGCCGCTCGCAAACCAGCCGCGCGCGCTGCTGCGCACGCTCCTTAAACACAAGCTGCGCCAACGCATCCACAGGTTTGCCGTTCAAAAGGATGTCCAGTTTCACAAGCTCAGTCGGCTTGTAACCTGAAACATCGTAGTCAAACGATGCGTAACCTTTGCTCGTACTTTTCAGGCGGTCATAAAAATCAAAAAGCACTTCCGCCAGCGGCATTTCATACACAAGTTCCACGCGCTTTTCGTCCAAATACGTCATGCTCGTCTGAACGCCCCGCTTCTCCATGCAAAGCGACATGATGTTCCCAAGAAAGGTCGAGGGCGTGATAACCGAGGCGCGGATGTACGGTTCTTCGGCGCTTAGGATGCGGGTTTCATCGGGGTAATCAACCGGATTGTCAACCATGATTTCCTCGCCGGTTTTCATGTGCACCTTGTATTTGACCGACGGTGCGGTAAAAATAACCGACTGATCGAACTCGCGCTCAAGCCGCTCCTGAATTACTTCAAGGTGCAAAAGCCCCAAAAACCCGCAGCGGAAGCCAAACCCCAGCGCCGCCGAAGAATCCTTTTCATACACAAGCGAAGCATCGTTGAGTTTGAGCTTGTCTATGCTCGTTTTCAGTTCTTCGTAGTCGTTTGTGTCCACCGGATATATCGACGAAAAAACCACAGGCTTCACTTCGCGGAAACCCGGCAGGGCTTTTTCACAGGGAGATGCCGCGTTGGTCACTGTGTCACCGACACGAACATCACTTACGGTTTTGATCCCCGCGATAAAATAGCCGACTTCGCCTGAGGCAAGTTCCGCCTTCTCCACAAGCCCAAGCCTGAAAAAGCCAATCGTCTCAACTTCGTATTCAGAGCCGTTGGACATAAAACGGATNTTCATGCCTTTTTTTATAACGCCGTCAAACAGCCGCAGATGAACAACCACGCCCCGATACGGATCGTAGTGGCAATCGAAAATNAGCGCCTTCAANGGCGAATCGGCGCTTCCGCTTGGCGCGGGAATTCGAGCGACAATCGCNTCAAAAAGTTCGTCAACGCCAACTCCGCTTTTACCGGATACCAAAAGCGCCTGTGAAGAATCAAGACCCAAATCCTTGTCGATTTGCGCCCTTGTGCCCGGAATATCCGCCGCCGCCATATCGATCTTATTGATGACAGGAATTATTTCAAGGTCATGCTCAAGCGCCAGATACATATTGGAAAGCGTCTGCGCCTGTACGCCCTGCGCCGCGTCCACNAGCAAAAGCGCCCCTTCGCAGGAATTAATCGCCCGTGAAACCTCGTATGCAAAATCAACGTGGCCGGGCGTATCGACCAGATTCANCTTNTANTCCTGCCCGTCCGCCGCCGTGTAAGGAATGCAAACCGCCTGGCTTTTTATGGTTATACCACGCTCCCGTTCGATATCCATGTTGTCAAGAATCTGGTTTTGAAAATTGCGGTCATCTACAATGCGGCCTTTTTGAATCAGCCTGTCCGCCAGAGTCGATTTACCGTGATCTATGTGGGCGATGATGCAAAAGTTGCGGATACGTTCAATCGCCATAATTATCCTTTGAGCCGTATAACGCCTTCAGGCACCACTTTCATGTCTAAAGGTATTTCGGAGTAAGACAAAACGGCGAGACTTGGGAATTTCAGTCTTGTGGCTTCTTTCACCTGTGTTCGCGCTTTGGGCGAACAGTATTACAGGAGGAATGCCCTTTTCTTCCATAGCGGCCACCGCTTGGGCTATAGAGTTTTCCGCATCCTCAAGCTCCGCCTCTTTATCAGAAACGCTGCCTGATTCTGAAACTGAAGCAAAGTTATCTTCAATTTTCTGCTCAAGCGTGAGCACCCGCAAAGTCATTTTTCCGTCAGCGTACTCAAGGCAAATCTGGCGCTTTAACGCATTGCGGATTTGCTCGATGATAAGCTCACTTGGGGCAGTGCCCAAGTTTGCCCAATCGGCAAGCGTTTCCAAAATTATGTCGATGTGGCGAATGGAAACCTGCTCGCTCACCAGCCCCTGCAGAACCTCCCGCACAATGCCCAGCGGCAAAAGGCTTTTCACCTCGCCGGTAACAACAGGATACTTTTCCTCAGCTCTGTCCAATATGACCTGAACTTCATCCCTGCCCAAAAGCTCCGCCGCGCGTTTGCTGACAATTTCGTTGAC
Source organism: Treponema sp. (assembly GCA_009786615.1). The sequence goes on from WQRS01000112.1 coordinate 2,839, forward strand.
GTGACGGACGATTGCCGCTGTTACAGCCTTTGCCGCCGCCGCTATATTTTCGCGCTTGTTCATGATGTCCGGGCACATAGCGGCGGGAAAAAGTTCATCGCCGGCTGAATACCAGCCCAGTTCCATCCTGCCGCGCCCCGCTTCAATACCCTTGAATAGTATGCGGTATTCGTCNGGTTTCAGTTTTTCGCACAGTTTTATGCGAAACGCAGNAAGGGGGAAACCCAAAAGCCGCATGAGTTTTTTCCGCGTTGCTTCCAGCGGCTTTGCCAAAAGCGCCTGCAAACCGCGTCCTTCCCCGGCAAGTGAAAAAACGCTAACGCCGAGTTCCACCGAAAGCGAGCGGGTTTTCTTCGCCGAAACGCCTGAACGGCCTTTCACGGCGGGGGATTTAAGCGAAATATGCCGCCGCTTATTCGCCCCAAGCCGCGCAAACAGAATTGAAACTTCGCGGTAGTACGCTTCAGGNANNCCCTCACCCGGCTTGCAGGANGAAAGGTTTTTCGCCAAAAGCGCGTTTACGGCAACAGGAATGCCTGAAATCTCAGCCGTTTGTATGAGAAAATCCGCAGCGGCGTCTTTTTCAGAAAACACTACTATGGGAACGAACATATTCTCTTCGTCGAACTTCAGACCGACGGCACTATCGTTGCCGGAGACGAAGCAATCGCAAAAGAGGACGCAGGAATTGAGAAGCGTAACACTTGAAGCTTCGTCCTCTGCGGGGCAAAAGGGCATCTTTTTCATGGAAGTTTAAGTTTACACCGTATTGGGCGTTTCTAGCAAGGTATGAAGACGCATGGCTCCAATCAGAAAGCAGAAAGCCTGAAAATTCTGTTTAGCCCTCGCTTTTTGCTGCCGTTTCAAACTCATCCTTGACCTTTTTAAACACTTCCACCAAAAGCGGATCAAAGTGCGTCTGCGAACCGGCGATAATTATGCCGCAGGCTTCCTCATGGGTAAACGCTTTTTTGTAAGGGCGCTGTGAGATAAGCGCATCATACACATCAGCCACCGCCATAAGCCGCCCTTCCAAAGGGATGTCCGTACCTTTCAAGCCCTTCGGATAACCTGTGCCGTCCCATTTTTCATGATGCGTTCCCACAGTCAAAAGCGCATGATCCAAAAAAGCGTGCTCATCGGCGTTTTGTATCATCTTNTCCACAGCGGCAACACCAGCTGTTACGTGGGTTTTCATAATCTCAAATTCGTCTTCGGTAAGTTTGCCGGGTTTGTTCAAAATTAAATCACTTATCGCGATTTTGCCAATATCGTGAAGCTGNGCNGAAGCGAGAAAAAAATTGATGTCCCATTTACTTGTTTCCTCTGCATAAATGCCTTCGCACACAAGCTCATCTGTCAACGCTTTCAAATAACGCTGCGTTCGCGCAACGTGACCNCCGGTAAGCTTGTCACGGAATTCCACCAAATCGGCAAATGTTGTAAGCACNGCGTTTTGTAAATTAATTACTTCCTTTGTTTTATCGTGAACTTTTATCTCCAGATTATCAGCGTAATCTTTAAGTCTTGCGCGGCTTTCAAGNAAATCATTTCGCTGNTCNACAATCAACAACTGATTTTGAATGCGCTTTAAAAGCAGCGGCCCGGAAAAAGGCTTTGCGATGTAATCAACCGCGCCAAGTTCAAATCCTTCAAGTTCGCTTAATTCGTCATTTTTTGCGGTAAGAAAAATTACAGGAATTTCTGAAAATCTGGGATCGGCTTTCATTTTTTTGATTGCCTCATACCCGTTCATTTCAGGCATTTCAATGTCTAAAAGAACAATGTCAGGAATAACATTTGAAAGAATTTCAAAAAGCTTATTTGCAGACGGAGCAGGAAATACTTCGTAAAAAGATTTAAGCATATTTCTGCCCATGGTGAGATTTGCCATATTGTCATCAACAAAAATTATTTTATGCCTATTTTTGCCCATACTTTTCCTCGCTTACAAAAGAAAGACGTTTTTCGATTTCATTAAACTCCATACGATCCAGATGCTCCCTTAACCATAAAACAAGCCCGTCATCGTTTGAATACTCACAGCTTTCAATTTCTTCCATCGCTGAATCTGCGCCGTCCATATCATAATTAAGGCACGATGATAAAAGCCTAAAAAGCAAAAGTTCATCAGGCTTTTCTTTCAAGGGCTTCCCGCTTTTTTTCAGGCTTTCACCTAACGCACTTTCAATGCTGCAGCAGAGTTTTACAACCGCTTCGCTAAATGCATGAGCGTGCGCGCGGACATAATCGGCATCGTTTTCTTTGGCAGCCTTTTCAAGCGCCGCAGCTTTATCACCAACCGCTTCCGCGCAAATGCCCAGGCTCGCCCCTTTAATCCCGTGCACCGTTATTGCGAAATCCGCAAGGCTTTTATTACTCTCCTCGTTTAGCGTTTCAATAAGTCCCCGAATGTTTTGCGCGTAAACCCGCAAAACATGATCATAAGATTCCGCATTGTCACCAAAACGCTTAAGCCCTTTTTCAATGTCAATTCCTGAAATACCATTTTTCAAAAAAGCAAAGCGCGAATCTGAAATATCCCCGATAGCCGGTTCCTGCGTTTTTG
>WQRS01000113.1 GCA_009786615.1 Treponema sp.
ATAATGCCTGTGAAAAGCGCGAGTCCTATCCACGTAGTCTGCACCCATGTGCCAATTATGAAGGCAGGGCCGACAAGATAATAGACAAAGCGAATAACGGCAAATATGCCGACCTTAGTTATCAAACCTGAAAGCAGGGCGCTCGCCGGTGCCGGAGCGGCCGGGTGCGCAATTGGGAGCCACGCATGAAGTGGAAACATTCCTGCCTTTGCGCCAAAGCCGATAATAACAAGCAGGGTAACAAGAAGCATCGGCTCCTCGTTACCGACAAGGCGCTGCATATCAAGCACGCCGCCCGGGGTAAACTCAAGTGTTGTCCCATAATGGTATACAAAGAAAAAACCTATAAGCGACAACGCGGCACCAGCGACAGAGTATACAAGGTACTTAAACGCCGCGGCAACCGCTTCTTTTTTCATTGAATGCATAACCATAGGCATCGAAAGAAGCGTTGCCATCTCAAAAAAGAGGTACAACGTGATGAGGTTTCCGGAAAGCCCGAATCCCATAACCATTCCCAGTACCAGCAGGTAAAACATATAAAAACGCGATTCGCTGCCTTCGTGGCGCATATAAATGGGGCAATAAATTCCTACAAGGAAAAAGACGATTGCGGCAAGGGCGATAAAAAGGCGAGCGAGGTCGTCGGCTTTAAACAGTATCGGAAGGCGGTCGGTAAGGCGAAACAGCTCAAGGCTAATGTCGCCGCGAAACAAAATCGCCAAAACAACAAGCGCGTTCAGTGCCAGTACCGCGGTAAGAAAAAACCGTTGCGCACGGCTTCCCTGCAAAGGGCGTGCAAAGCCAATAAGCAGCGCGGAAATAACCGGCAAGAGAATGGGAACAAGTAACAAAAGCGAAGAATTCATCGAATCCACCCCTAACAAAGGACTTAAAGCTTATCAGGAACAAAATATTCCGGAAAAACCTAACTTATAGCGGCCAATCCCACTTCAATTGCCTGAAGGACATATTGGGAAAAAAGACCGAGAAACAATGTAATTGCTATAAAGGCAACAAGCGCTACCCAATACGGAACGGACAGGGAAAGCAGCGTACGCTCATGCCCATGATCACCCGCCTCATGTACGACAGGCGCGCCATCTCCGTCTGTCTTTGAAAAGATACAAACAATTGCCTTGACGTAGTACATTCCCGCAAGTACGGTGCTCACAACTACAACCGCAGGAATTACAATCACCGCAAACGGTGTCTCAAGCGCAGCCTGGGTAATTACGAGCTTGGAAATGAAACCCGGGAAAAGAGGAATACCAATCATGGAAAGCGCACCAACGGTAAAGGCAATACCTGCGAATAAATCGCGCCGGCCTGCCCCCTTAAGGGAGTCAAAGTCTTTCTTGTGATCAGAGACTGCCGCCAAACCGCCTGCCGCGGTAAACAACAGTGCCTTCCCTGCAGCGTGCGCGGCGATGTGGAAACCGGCCACCGCCATGCCCAATGGCGAATTAAGCCCAATGGCGACAAAAATAATCCCTATGTTTGAGACAGAACCGTAAGCGAGCATACGCTTGATGTTCCGCTGGGTCAAAGCACGCCACGACCCGAATATGATTCCTGCAACACCGAAGAAAATAAGTACATTGGAAATATAAAGCGAACCGATTACATCCATGCCGAACACGGTGTAAATCATCCTGATAAGCAAAATCGGATAACACTTAATGATTAAGCCGGAAAGAATTGCCGAAGAAGCGGTCGTGGCGCTGGCGTGCGCATCGGGAAGCCAGCCGTGGAAAGGGAAAAGCGCGCTTTTGACCGCAAGACCCGCCACCATCATGCCGGTAAGCACAAACAACGGCACCGCGTATTCTCCGCCTGCTGTGAGCGCTGCAACTCCTGCCTGAAGGCCCGGAAAAAGCAGGTGNCCTGTAACGCTGTAAAATATCGAAAGTGAGAAAAGCACCAGCGCCGAACCTATAAGGCTTAAAATNAGGTAAGTAACTGTCGCNGTCAGCGTCCGTCCGCCCGGTCTTGAGGAGATAAGCGAACAGGCTGCAATTGTGGTTATTTCTATGAAGACGTAGGCTGTGAAAATATCATTGGTGTAAATAAGAGTCAGCATTGAGCTTGTGATCATATTTACCATGAAATAGAAAAGGTTAAGTTTCCTTTCAGGGTTATCATCAACGATGTCCCGCAAGCCGCCGGCAATGGAAAGCAGCGTGATGGAGCAGAACAGCAATGCCATGAACGCTTCAAACGCGCCCGCACTGATTTCGTTGCCGAAGGGAGCCGGAAAATGCCCCATCGCAAAAGCGAAGCTCTCCCCTGTACGCAAAGTGTATGCGAGCAGGAGCGCGGAAAAAACGGTCAGCGTAGAGAGGCAAAAGAACGTNAGGTTTTTAGCGGCGCGGCGCGGTAAAATCACGCAGATAACCGCAACCGAAACCGANAACATTATGCTGAAAAAAGGGAAATTGTGCGCAAGCTGCATTACATTTCCACTCCTAATAGAAAAATTGATTCGTGCCTAAAACTTAACAATCTGGACTCCTAATCTTCTTTATTCAGGATCTTCCTGAGCAACCCTCATCATAATTTCATCGAGGTACAACGTCTCATAGCGCTTGTAGAGGCTCGCGATAAGCGCAAGGGAAAACGCCGTTACACTGAACGAAATAACAATCCCCGTTAGAATCATTCCGGCAGGGATTGGGTTCACATAAAGAGCGGCATCGGTAACCCCGTCAACGATAATGGGCGGGGCGCGTCCTATTACAAAGCCTTTTGAGGCAAGAAACAGGTAGACAGCCACAATGCTGATATTAAGACCGATTATCTTTTTCACAAGATTACGGCTTAAAAGCAGACAAGTAAAACCTATGCTGTAAAGCAGCACTGACGCAATGAAAAAATAGTTATCTGCAAAGTTAGGTCCCATTATTTTATCACTCCCTTGCTAAAAAGGATAAAAATCATATACATCGAACAGGCGACAATTAACCCAACCGAAGCATTAAGCGGCATCACAAGACCGGCGCTGAAAAGTTCGCCGGGCGTACCAAGCGGAATTGGAATGATGTGCTGCAAGCGGTTTCCACCGATAAAAAACTTGTANCCNTTCGCGACAATGTAAAAAAGCAGAGAGAAGGAAAGTATGCGGGAGCAGACTTTGTAGCTCAAAAACGCGTAAGCCTGGCGAGTGCCAAAAACGCTCACAAAAAGGACTAAACCCGCGCCCAAAATTGCACCGCCTGAAAACCCGCCGCCCGGGGTCAGATGCCCGTTCATGACAACATAGGCACCAAAAACCAAAATCATCCCAACAAGCAGAAACGACATATTCCGCAAAATTATGTCGCGTTTTGGTTCTTCAGCCTGGTGTGAAAACGCGTGAAATGTACCCATAGGACCGTCGTTACGCAAAAGGATAAGAACTGCACACACCGCCGCAATCAGCACCGCCGCTTCTCCAAGCGTATCAAAAGCACGGTACTCAAAAAGCATACTGGCAACCGCGTTTAGCGCGCCTGTGTCATGAATTCCGTCTTCAAGAAATTTCCTTGGGACTTCGTTGTTGGTGGGATTGTCAGGATGACCAAAAGGCGGGAGATGCGACACGGTATAGGTGAGAATGCCCGTGAGTCCAAGTCCGATTGCCACTGACATAAAATTGTAAAAAGGACGGAATGCCCCTTTGTCCATTTTTTGGCGGTACGGGCTTTTGTACTCAGTCTGCTCATGGTATTCCCTGCGGACAATAAGCACCCGCTTAAGCACAATGAAAAACAAAATGCCGGAAATACCGGCACTAACAGCGGCTTCGGTAATCGCAAGGTCAGGGGCTGAAAGCTGTATCCAGACAATCGATTTGACCACACTGTAGCCTGAGTAAATAATGACAGCCGCCATGAGGGACTTCATTGAGGAAACCGCAATAGCGGCAACCACCAATAGACCCAATAAAATTGCTTCAAACGAAATCATTTGGCATCACCTCACATTCCTTTGTGATGTTTGGATTCGTGCTTACTTCCAGATGAGCGATCAAGTGGCTGGAAATTGGATTTGTTATCCAGATAAACACGACGACAAGGAGGAGTTTCAATGAGGCAAAGCTCAAACCCATCATAAGAATAAGTGAAAGAAAAATAAGAAAAACGCCAAATGTGTCGCACTTTGCGGCAAAGTGAATGCGGTTAAGCACGTATTTGAAGCGGAAAACACCCATCACTGTTCCAAAAAGAGCGATAATTCCGCAAATTAAAAGCAGTGCGGCAAATGCGAAGCGTATCCATTGCAAGACAATCATTGCTCGTCCTCCTTGCTTTCGTTGCTAGCAGATTCGGGTGCCGGTTCAGCCGCACTTGAAGCCAAAGTCAAGTTGTAAGGGTCGTTATGGTGCAGNGACACATAACACTTTGAAAGTATTACCACAAAAAGAAATGAAATCATGGAGTATACNACGGCTACGTCAAGCAGACTGAAGTCGTTTCGCAAATATGAAAGGACTGCAATCATAATAATACCTTTCGTACAGATGAGGTTTATGGAAATCACCCTATCAGTAAACCGTGGCCCTATTACCGCCTGAATTAGAAAGCCCAACATAAGCAGACATANGAATATTGCGCTGCCCCAAAGTAACATACGATACGCGGCATCAATGGTCTCCATGAGAGGCCTCCTGTAAATATATTCTGCGTTTTGTGAAAGCCGTAGCTACGTGTATCATTCTTCGAATTTCCGCAAATGCCTGACCGGGGCAGAGTCCTGTATGTTCTCCACCAGCGAGTCATCAAGACAGTGTATGCAAAAAAGCCCGTCTTCAAGCGCCACTACAACACTGCCGGGCATCAATGTTATTGAATTGGCAAGAACTGCCAACACCGGCTCTGTTTTTACCACAGTACGAAAGTAAATTACACGCGGCTGTACCTTGATGGTGGGGCTGAAAACGATGCGCAGTACGCCGATAACCGACTTTGCCGTTTCCCACACGAGAATTAACGCATACTGGATCCCCAAAAAGCATTTACGAACCAACTTATAATCGTTGGTGAAGGAGTATTCCATATGCCGGTATGCGAATCGATATAGGGCGGCTGAAATAACAACCCCCGCTATTACAATCCCCACGCTCAAACGCATGGAAAAAATCAACCACAAAACAAGGTATAAAAAAAACATATCCACTTCCCAAATGCACAATGCATCATATTCGTCATATCAGGTATCGCCTAAGCGGTGCCCACTNTTTTAGTAATAATATGGTAAGGAAGCCANTGCAAAAGCNACAAACACATAAGCTTGTCGCTTTTGATTTTTACTTAAAGTTAAGACAATTTCACAAAACTTGCAAACTTTAAGCTGTACAAAAATGGTTTTGGAAGCAAC
>WQRS01000114.1 GCA_009786615.1 Treponema sp.
CGGCGGCGGTATTTTGGCTCCGACCATCGCAACTGCTGTACAGGGAGCATTCGGCTGGACACCCGCGTTTATCGCCCTCGGTATTGGCGCTTTTGTGGGTATGTTTATCGGGCTTATCTTGCCCAAGTTTAAGCTGAAAACCGCAGCGTAACTCGGTGATTATGGAAGGGAATGGAGTCAACGTGCTTCATTCCCTTCTTTTGCAAATTGGTATGCCGCCCAAATTACAGTATCACAAAAACCGTTTACATTTTCTATATGGTAATGCTATACTAACCGCATGTTGAAATTAAGAACAAGAAAGTTTCCGGTTATACTGTTGATTGCAACTGGTATTTTTTCAAGTGTTGCAAGCGCATACGGGGGATTATCCTCCGTCCTGTTGGGTCTTAGCTATCTTATGTTCACCATGTCATTTTTCCTTATTCTTTTTGCGGTGTTTCAAAAAATCAAAATGCTTAAACTCAAACGTGCCGCGAAGAAAAGTGATGANNNNGGGAAAAGTGAAACTGCGGATTCTGCTTCACCGTCTTCNCCTTTTGTATCCGCGGCAAAACATTTCCTAAACAGCGCGTGGATGCGTGTAACAAGTTTTTATCTGGATGAAAGAGTAACGCCAAATCAAGAGCANCCGATTGAACAATCGATAGGANAATCAACAGAAATCAAAACCGCTAAAACTGATACAATTGACGGCTTGGTCGAAATACAAAGGGTTAAAGCTCCACGGCACACCGAAAGTGCGCTGCCGAAAGGGCCGCGGTACGAAGTTATTTTTGTTGCGGCATTTTTGGTGATAGCGATTTGGCGCTTGAGCAGGATGTTTACAATTGTGCCTTTGNTTCCCATGCAATTTACCTACGGCATTGTTGACGCGGTGTTGCTGCTTGTATTCCCCTGTGTCGCTATGACTTACTTGAAGATGAGAAAAGACGAAGGCTCATATCCGGCGGATAAAACTTCCCGCGAGCTGCTCACCCTGCTTTCGTATATTTCTTTGGTTTACGCGGCTGTTATCGCTGTGACGCTGGTGCTTGACGCGAATATTTTGGTTGTAGTGCAATGGGTGTTTTATGCCGCGATGGTATATTTTATTGCGGCTTTGGCGGTGAATATTCTCATTTCAATTCTCAAAAATAAAATCATCGATGATTTTAATTATTCGCTGATTCCTGATTTTTCCAAAACCGCATCGGGAAGCGAAGGGGTTTTGGATTCAGAAGAAATAAAACTTAACTTCTCGCTCAAATCATTGTATACGATGAAGTATACAATGAGAGTTCTTCCCGGTTTGTTTCTTGCATTGGGTTTTGTTTTGTTTTTGTCAACGACTGTTTTTGTCGTGCACCCGCACCAGCAGGCCGCCGTCTATCGCTCAGGACGGCTTGACCGTTCTTCTATTGTCGGAGAGGGCATACACTTCAAACCGCCCTGGCCCATAGGCAGAGTGGAAATACACGATGTCTACCGCATCAACTCTTTGCAAATAGGCTATGTAGCGTTTGATGATCCGGGTTTTTTGTGGACGCAATTTCATGGCGGCGATCATTTACTGCTTCTTGGAAACGGAAATGAAAAAGTAACCGTGAACATGAGAATCATGTATAACATTTCCGATTTGTACGCTTACATTACTACAAGTGTTAATCCGCGTGTCATATTGTCCGCCGCCGCTTATGAGGCGCTTCTTGATCGAACTGTAACCACAACGCTGGATGCTTTTTTAAATATTGACAGAAGTTCCCTTTCAGTTTCAATAAAGGAGGAGCTTTCACAATTCAGCGCGCGGGAGCGGCTTGGTCTTTCTGTGGTGCAGATTATCATTGAAGGCATACATCCGCCGGCTGAAGTTGCGGAAGTTTATCAAATGGTTATATCCGCTTCGATTGACAAAAACACGATTATCACGGGAGCTGAAACAGAGGCGGAGAGAAGGCTTATCGATGCGGACAGGCAGAGCAGGTCTATTGTCAATTACGCTCAGGCGAGGCAATACTACAGAATCAGCGCCGCTATGCAGGAAATGACTGTTTTTCATGCAGCGGCTGAAGCACACGCAATAAATCCTGAAAGCTTTGAGATGTCCAGGTATCTTGAAATATTTGAAAGGATTATAGGAAACAGTAACGTGTATGTTTTTTCACAGGGAATGGAAGACAACATACAGCGGGCTTTTATTGGCGGGCAATTTAATGTGCCCGGTATCGTGGAATTTTAAGCAAAGCAGGAAGTGTCATGAATAAGCTGTTTAAGTATTTGTATGTTTTTATTTTTCTTGTTCTGGTGGTGGCTGCAGGGTTTACCTTTACTGTGAGGGAAGGCTCTACCGCAATCGTTTCGCGCTTTGGAAGGATCGTCAACGTGCATACGGAAGCTGGTATGCATTTTCGCCTGCCTTGGCCTATCGACAGGATCATCACATACGACGCCAGAAACCAGTATATGGATTCAGGTTTTATTGAAACCATGACAAACGACATGATCAATATCATTCTTCAAACTTACCTTGTGTGGAACGTTCAGGATGCCGAGCGCTTTCACATCAGCGTTGGTGATTACGCGGCGGCGCAGCGGCATCTTAACAGCATTGTGGCAAATACAAAAAACGGCGTGCTTGGAAACTTCACGCTTTCAAATCTGGTGTCAACAGACCCGGATGATATAATGCTTGATGAAATCCGCAGCGCCATTGAGATGCAGGTAGCGGCGGCAGCGATAAGCAATTTTGGCATTGAAGTGCAAACGCTCAGATTCAGACGGCTTGCGCTTCCGCACACGAATATTTTAAGCGTCTTTGAGCAGATGATAGCCGACAGACAGCGGCACGTTTCCCGCTACCTTACCGAAGGCGAGCGCGATGCCGCCATCATTATCAGCGAGGCTGAAGCTCAGTCCGCCGAAATCATCGCGCAGGGCAGGCTTGAGGCTTCCATGATTGACGCGGAAACTGAAAGGCGCGTTGCAGAAATATACGGCGAAGCATTCAGCAGAAACCCTGAATTATTTACGTTCCTCATGAACCTTATCGCGCTTGAAAATTCCGTCAACCCCGATACTGTTATTGTTATGCGCGCAAGCGAATCACCTTTTAATGTTATTACCGGGGCAAGGTAAACGCTTATGACCAAAAAAACTTTCCAGGCGTTTACGCAGATATTGACCTATTTTATTAAATATTTCAGGTGGGTTGTGCTTGCCGCCGCCGTGCTTATCGCGCTTTCCGGTGTGTACCGTGTGGACAGTTATGAGGCAGCCGTTGTCCTGCGCATGGGCAGACTGGTCGGCGCTACACCTGTTGAGCAGGTGAGGGGGCCAGGTCTTCATTTTGCCCTCCCGTTTTTTATCGACGAGGTGATCAGGGTGCCTGTGCATGTTGTGCATGAGTGGTCAATCACCACGCATTTCGGGATAGGCAGGATTTTCCCCGGTGTTGAAATGAGCGGCTATCTTTTAACCGGCGACAACAACATTGTTTTGATACGGGCAAATGTACGCTACCAAATATCCAACCCGGTGCAATACGCGCTTTTTAACAGTTACCCAATTGCGATAATTGACGGCGTTGTAAGTGGTGAGTTTACGCGAGCAGTGGCTGGCATGGATATAGATTTCGTGCTTACAAGGGGCAGGGCAGATCTAGCAAATCAAATACTGTGGAACTCGCAAAGGATCATTGATGAACTGCAAATCGGGGTTGCCTTAATCGGTGTGGAACTGACCGAAATAATACCTCCCAATGAAACTGCTTTTTATTTTGAGCGGGTGGCAAGTGCATCGATAGCGAAAGAAACCAGCATACAGCAGGCGCAGGAACAGGCTGCCACGCAGATACTGAGGGCGGAAGCTGAATCAAGTTCACTCACTCAAGTCGCCATTTCCCGGCAAGCCGCCCGCCTAAGCAGGGTTCACAATGTGATGGCGGAATTTAACGGTCTGTATGATCAGTTTACCCTAAACCCCGAAGTAATAAGGGCGGGCACTTTCAGGTCGCGCGCCGCAGCAGTGCTGTCACAGGCGGGCAATATGATAATTGTGCCTGATGGTGCCGAAGTGCCGTTTATTGTGCTGCCGTAGGTAGCGGGGCAGGCAATACGCCTCCCCCGCAATAACGGAGCTGAATTAAGCCGCATTAAAAAATCAGGCTATGAACATTACCTAGTTAACAATCCACAGGCTTGCGGCGGTTGCTTCGTCGGTTCTTGTCCAGAATTGGCTGCGGCCGAAGGGACCAATGTGTCCCCGCATTTCCAGCGTGTCAACGGCAAAATTTCTTCTGCCCGCGCTTGTTCCGGCAGGGCGGAAAGTGATTCTGCTGCTGTACATTCTGCCGTCAAGGGGGTCGATAATGTTTCCGCCCCTCCAGTCGCCGGTTGCGTGCCTTGAGAGGCCGAAAATCCATGGCGGGCCTGCCAGCGGCATTTCGTTTACCCTGCCGGCCAGGGGAAAGCCGCGGTAACTGTCGCGCATACGATACGCCAGCGTACCCTCAGGCTCAAGCGTCGATGACAGGATTCTGCCGAAAAGCACCCCGTTTTCCTGGAAAATCTGCCAGCCGGCGGTAATCTGATCGTCCTCGTCAATGCTTAACCAGAATCCTTCTACCGGATCTGCCTGGGCAAAAGACATTGCCGCGGCAACCGCAAAAACAAAAATGAGAGAGATAACTTTCTTCATAATTTTTCCTCGCTTTAATTTTAATACATTGTTATTAGGCTGGTGTGATCAAACAGTGGGTTATTTTGACATGAAAAACATCAAAAGTCAACATAATATTTGCAAAATCAGCAATTCTCATTTTACCGAGAAGAATGCATAAAGGCAAACATAAACCTGCATATACGGGAATCCGCCCATTTGTATAGCTAGCGGCGTGGCTTTTACCTACGCACGCGCGGACTAAAGTCCGATCGCGTGGTATCTTGATCACACGCCGATGCTACACAAATAGGCACCCGTCCCCGTACTACGGCTTTTGGCTGACTAATGCATATTTTGTTCAGCAAATTATGATGCAGGCCGGATAGTGATCGTTGGGGCGGATCGGAGGGTGAGGAGCCCATTTGCGCAGGATTCCCCGCATAGGAGACGATAAGCTTTCTGTAGGAAAGCCGGCTCCGGTGCGGGTTCTCCAAGCGGGCGACGAGTCCCTCCTATACGCCTCACCGGGTATTGTTCAGGCTATTTATGTAGCATAATTTTGTTAAACTGAGAATTGTTGTTGAAAAATACCCTTATGACAACACCCTACAATGCCTAACCGTTACCTGTTCACTGTCCGCTTTCCATGTTATAGTAATCCTATGACCGTTGAAAATATTGGAAAATCTTTGGCTTCCAGGGATTATCT
>WQRS01000115.1 GCA_009786615.1 Treponema sp.
GCAATGTTGCTTACTGCGCGGCAATGCCTTATACTATCAGCAGGAGAAATAGATGTCCGACGCCATAAGAATCGATGAAACGTTTGATGAAAACCGCCGCTACACCTACGCCGATTACCTCCGGTGGGAAAGTCCGGAGCGCTATGAATTACTTGGCGGGGAAGCCTTTATGATGTCTTCGCCCTCGGTGGCGCACCAGGCGATTCAAGTAGAATTGGTAACAGAATTCAATATCTGGCTTAGAGGGAAACCGTGCAGGGTGTTCGCCGCTCCGCTGGATGTGCGCCTGTTTCCCAAGGATGACAAATCCGACAAGACGGTCGTACAGCCTGATCTGCTTGTGGTTTGCGATGAGAGTAAACTTGACAAAGGCTCGGTAAACGGTCCTCCGGATTTGATAGTTGAGATTTTTTCGCCCTCAAATTCATCAGGGGAATTGCTTCGCAAATTCAATTATTACCTTGAGGCCGGAGTACGGGAATACTGGGTGGTAGACCTTGAAACGAAAAAAGTGAATGTCCATGTTTATGAGAATGGTCGTTACATCAGTATGATCTATAAAGATAATACCTGTATCCCTGTTACGGTGCTTCAGGGACTTGAGATTTCCCTCGAAGCATTATGGGCAAGGCTGCCATAAATCTATGCATAAACCGATGATAAAAAAAAGAATAAAAAAAGTAATTCCGTTTTTTATCCTTTTTATTGTCTTGGTTCAATTCCAGTCATGCACCGGCAGGTCTGTGCAAGAGCCGCTTGAGCTGCGTGATATTATTTCCACTTTGGACAAATACTTTGATGAGGAAATTGGAAACACAATCCCCGGAGCTGTAATACTGTTTATCAAAGACGGCGAAGTTTATTATAAAAACGCATTTGGGTACAAAGACCTGGAAAGCCGCACAAGAATGACAACAGATACGGTATTCCGCGTTGCCTCTGTATCAAAAACAGTCGCCGCTTTGCGCGTTATGCGGCTTGTTGAAGATGGAACAATATCGCTGGATGAACTGGTAGATAATTACCTCACAAGACAGCGTTTTACCCCTTCCATGCATGACATAGGCGGTCTTACTTTTAGAAGGCTATTAAGCCACACCGTTGGAACCCGTCCGCACTTTTATTATCAAGATCTGAATTACAACGTTTTACAACTGGAAATAATGCTGCGTAACAGAACATTTCTTGCCGAATATGTGAGTGAGAATATTTTTGAACCTCTGAATATGACAAGCAGCTTTTATGATGTAAACCTCATTCCGNCAGAAAGGCTTGCAACCTCGTATAACAACGAACTTGGTTTTCCGCCGCGCTTTTTTTTATCAAATGCGTGGGATGCCGCAGGCGGCTTGTATACTACCGCAGGCGATCTTGCGAATCTTATCATTGGAATGATAAGAACTTACNGNGGAGANGAAAATAATTTCGTAGTAACTCGNGACACATTGGTATCAATGCTAACACCGCACGGGCATAGTTTAATGATAGACGGTTTATCAACAGGGCTCGGTTTTTTTATAATGGAGCGGGATAACGGAATCGTAACATACTCTCACGGAGGAATACTTCCCGGCTGGAGAGCGCATTACGAATTCAGTCTTGATACCGGAGACGGAATAATAATATTAACAAACGGCGATAACGGAGGGATAAACGTAATCCAGCCGTTGTTGAACAAGTGGATACAGTCTCTGCTCTGAAAAGTTAAAAAGCCCCGAAAGCGAATGCTTCCGGGGCTTTTTTGACTGTTTACACCTGTTTTTCCACTATCGGCTGCATGTACACCGCTCTTCTTGTACTCATAAGTTTTGAAGGATTGGTCAGACCTGAAGGAGGCAGCGGGTGAACATCTTTTACCGCGTTGGGATGCCGCGCGGCAAGTTCGCCCATTTCGCCCCAATGAAGCGATCGTGTCATGCAGGCATCCACACACGCGGGGTTTCCTCCGTCTTCAACGAGATCCCTGCAAAAATCGCATTTTTTTGCAATAGCCTGCTCCTCGATAAAGTGGATGGCCGTGTACGGGCAGCTCGCGATACAAGCACGGCAGCCAATACATCTATCAGGGTCTATATCCACAATACCGCTGGGAAGCTTTTCGATTGCCTGAACCGGACAGACAGGCACACATGGCGGGTTAGCGCAGTGGTTGCATGTGGTAGGAATGTGATAAATACCCGGATTTGGGTACACGCCTGACTCAAATGTGCGTACTTTCAATAGTGTTGCTTCAAGCGCAAGACCGTTTTTGCCCTTGCAGGCTATCTGACAGACGCGGCAGCCCACACACCTTTGCATATCAAAATAAAATCCATACTGACTCATATTGTTCTGCTCCTTTTGTTAAAATATGATCCTCAACGGAAGATCCTTGTCTGGTACCAGTGGGGCGCCGGTCCATCGTTCAAAGTTGACAATTTGGGTCGTCCAGCCGGATATACCTTGTCCGTTTGGATGATTGCCAAAAATATAGTTATCCGCGCCGGCTTTGTCGATTCCGGTAGCTTCATCCACATTCACCCACGCTCCATGAGGCAAGGAACACACACCGGGCATGAAGCGCTCGGTTACATACGCNGGACGCACGGTGCGGCCATACGCGCTGGTGATAAGAACAAANTCTCCATCGGAAATACCCTTTTCCCGTGCGTCCGCGGCCGAGATAAAAAAGGGATTGACAAATGCCTCCCGCAGCCACGGGATATGATCAAAGATGGAATGCGCCCGCCGCTGATATTTAACATTGATGAGCTGATACGGATACGGCCCTCTGGTTCCCGCCGCGAAATTCGTAAAGGTGCTTTCAAAGCCGTTTATGGGCGGTCTGTATTTGGGGATTGGGGAATGTACGTGATCGTCAAAGCCGTGGCTGTTCAGCACATCCGCCAATGTCTGGGAATAGATTTCGAATTTCCCGGTTGTGCTGTAAAGCGGATTATTTTCAGGATCATCGATAAAGTTCTTGTAGGCAATAAACCCATAGTTGTCACCCTTGTGACGCATAACCTGATACTTGCCGTCTTCCAGCAATTGCCGCAGCGGAATACGCCCCCGCTGAGGTGATCCCTGAACGCCCCAATTCCTGATGTCCCTTCGCGTAATAGTAAGCAAGGGCTCAAAATCAACTCCGTTCTCCCTGACCACCGTAGTGCCTCTTAGAGCGTTGAAGAAGCGTTGCCGCGGGCTAAGCGGATAAAGTGCCGCCGGATCCAGACCCAGACGCGGGGCAATGCCTTCCATGATTTCCTCATCGCTTTTTGACTCGAACAACGGGTTGATTACCTTACGGCCAATTATCACAACATCACGGCTTGTGCTGCCCATGAACATACCTTCCCGCTCCCACATGGTTGTTACAGGAAGTACGATGTCGGAGTATTTNGCGTTGGTGGTAAGATGAGAATTTTGACTGACCACAAATTCCACACTGCGGTGCGCCTGTATACCTTTGACCGTCCCATCACGGGTTTGAAGGTTTGCGGCATTGCTGTGCCAAATCATTTGGATATTGGGATTTATCCGCTCGACCCTTCCGGTCAAATCTACGTTCCTCATCCAGTCTTTCCATGTTCTTGAAGGAACGCCGCTTAACCAGCCATTCAAATTAACAAAAATGTTGGTTGGGTTAAAAGGCTCACCCAGAACGGCAGGCCAGCACTCGGTGTCGTTAAGCCAGTGTATTGGGTGCGTTTCGTATGTGGTGGTCATACCGCCGCCGCCGGCCCTGACCAGCGCGGGGCCGAAATTGCCAGCGTGATTCCATGTCGATACGCCGGTACAGTGACCGGATTTTCCGAGGTGGCCGCCCATAATGCCCAAGGTCATAAACAACTGGGGAACGTAATCTGAATTGTAGGCACGTCCGGCGATCCAGCCTGTCAATAACGCGAGTTTTGTGTTCTTTCCCATCCTGTTGGCAAGCCTGCGAATTGTTTCAGGCGGAGTGCCGCAAATTTGCGAAGCCCACTCAGGCGTTTTCGGTGTTTGATCATACGCGCCCAACAAATAATCTTTAAAGTTTTCGTTCACCCTGGCGTTGTCAGGCATATGATCGGCATCAAAGCCAACCGAATATTTGTGCAGGAAATCCCAGTCGATTAGGGGATTGGTAACGGGATCGTCCTGTTCCAGCATCGCGTAACAAAGCGCCATCATAAAGACAGTATCCGTACCGGGGCGGCTTTGAATCCATTCCGCGTCCAGCGCCGCTACAGTGTCTGAGTATACAGGATCGATAATGACAAATTCGCAGCCTGCGTTTTTCATGTCCAGATAATAATTTGTCGCGTTGCCCAGCGTTGTCCATGCCGGGTTTACACCAAAAGCGACACAAAGTTCGCTTTCCTGCAGGTCAAAACGGTCATTGAGCTGGTCAACGAGCATACAGCCATCGCCAACATCCAACAGGTGGGGAGTCGCAAACCACGCTCCCCACGAAATTGTTCCCCATGCCCGCACATGAGGACCCAACTGGGTGAGCACAGGATCGGTAACGCCGTTGCCGGTCGCGAGTATGGATTCCGTACCGTAGGCACCGGAAATCCGCTTTATTTCGTTCGCGATATAATCAAAGGCCTCGTCCCAGGATATTCGCTCCCACTCATCCTGTCCGCGCAAGTCCCTTCTCCCGCCGCCGGGCTGCCAGTTTCTGCGCTTCATGGGATACTTAAGACGATCCGCGCCCAGCGCCTGAATTTGCTGCGAGAAACCTCTGGCGCAGGCTCTTTGTTGCGGGGCTTCCGGCGTATCAGGCGTTGAGTCGTCAGTTTTCTGCCGGATCACAACGCCATCGACAACCAGAGCCTTGTTTACGCACTTGGAACCGCCGCAATTGTGCCAGCAGGCCGCCGGAATCCACTCGCCGTCAGCAAGAGCTCTGCCTCTTGCCGGAGCCAGCATCGACCGGCAGCCGGTCATGGGAAGCCCGGCCAGCAGAGCGGTTACCGTTGCGGAAAACGCCGCTCCACCTTTGATGAAGGCACGCCGGCTAACTTTTTTGTCCATCAGCTTACGTAACATAAAAAACTCCTTTTAAAAAACTTTTGTTAAAATACGGTGCTACGCACCGTATCATACTGTAAAATCGTTATATTTCCACCTCTCTGAAGTCAGACCTCTGCGCGCTTGCTTTGACCTTAATGAGCAAGCGCGGGTTGGTGATATTTGATGGCGGCAGTATGGGCAAGTCGCTTGTCAAGCCGGGGCCGTATTTTGCCTGCAGCTCAGCCAAATCACCAAAATCCAGACAGCGCATAAGGCAGGAATCCACACAGACCGGATTGCCGCCTGAATCCCTTGAGGACTTGCAGCTATCGCATTTTCCGGCAAC
>WQRS01000116.1 GCA_009786615.1 Treponema sp.
GCAGGTTGAAGATTTGTACGTGCTCCAATCGGCAAAACCGGAAAAAGCGATTCTTGCCTTTAACAAAAAAACGGCAGCGCAGCTTTTGGAAAACTCTTCAAAACCGATTCCGTTTCCCGCAAAAGATATAATCCTTTTTCTCGATCCATTTTTCCCGCAAGAAAAAGAAGCCGAATATGCTTTGTTAATTAAAGCGTTAATCGCAAAGGGCTTTAGTTTTTTTATGGTAAATAACCTCGGTCACTTTTCCCTTTTCCGTGATACCGATGCTGGCGCCGTCACTTTAATTTCAGGCCCCTGGCTTTATGTCTTTAATCCGTGGGCGTGGGATTTTTTGGAGAAAAACAACTGCGGCTACTGCGTTTCCCCTTTGGAAAATAATCGCCAAAATCTTGAGCGCAGTTTTCCTGANCGGCAAGGGCGGCGGCAAAATACGCGCGCCAAAGTTTTNGTTACNGTTTTTGCCCGCCCAAGCCTTTTTCGCATACGCGCNGATCTTGGCAAAGTTTATGACTTCAAAGATTTCACCGACAGTTCAGGTGATTCCTTCCGTTTGACTTCCGGGCAAGAAGGCAGTTTTGTGTACCCGTGGCAGCCATTTTCCATTGTGGATAAAATCCCGTTTTTGCAAGAATCGGGATTCAGCCGTTTTATTTTGGATTTATCGTATATGCCGCTTAAAAAAATCGAATACAAAGAAATTATGGAAGCGGCAAAAAGATCAACGCCAATTCCAGGTGCAAGCCGCTTTAACTGGAAAAACGGTTTTTTCCGCTTGAGTAATTTTTAATGTTGGTACGCCAGCGCAATGAGTGAGCCAATCAGGAATAAAACTGCCGCAGCGCCGAATATTACCGCGGCGCTTGCAAAGCCAAGCGACACCACCGTCAGTATTCCCAGCTGGTAAATTAACGTGCGGCATAAAGAAACAACCCCGTAAAAAACAAGCGGNAAAACAAAAAGCATCANAAAGCCTGCAAAACGTGGATGCTGAAAAGCGCGGAACCGCCAGCCCAAAATAATTGCGACAATTCCCAAAAGCAGCAGCATGACAGGTTCTGAAAGGCGGCTTAAAAGCTCAACCTGAAATACCGCCGGTTTGTAGCCGTATGAACCGAGGTTAGTTGCCGCGCGCATTAANTCCCACATNGGCAGCACCGGCATTCCCCTGCGCACATCGGCAAGCAGAACAAAGTCGTTCCACGAAATGGGAAGCGCAATTTGGGCTGAGTCAGGGGCGGCTTGCGCGAAACTTTCCACAACAGGTTCCCAGAGTAAGTTNTCATCGTGGCGGTCAACCGCCCGCATAAGCACAGACAGCATGGGGCCTGAGGGCAAACCGTACAGGGGCGAAATGCGGGCGTAGGGCGCTTCCATTCTCCAAAGAAGCTGCCCGCCTGAATCGAACGCCAGCATCTCCACACCCTTGGTGTATGCCGAATAAGCAAGCATCGAAATCGAAGAAAGCCTAATCACCGCCCGCCCTGTTTCAAACGGGAAAGAAAAAACAGCCCCTGTTAGTATCGTTCCAAGCGCCATGTCCATTTGGTCGGTGAAAAAAGCCACCTGCGCAAGTCCTTCTTCACTCATAGAAAAAAACCGCTGAACGTCGAGGTTTTCAGGCACTATCTGAAGCAAATCCAAAAAAAGGTAATACGCGCGAATCCACTCTTCAGAAGCCATAGCCTGATATGCACTGCGTATGCGGGAAAAAATTTCAAATGAGTGAAGTTCCTGAGCGCTTGGTGCTAAAGTATTCACCCCTTCCCACGAGGTGCTTGCAATGCGCCTTGCCATAAAGACTTCAGGGCTTCCGGGGTTGGCAAGGCGCTCGCCAATTGTGGCAAGCCAGTGAGCATCAAAAAAACGTTCCTCATTAAAGGCAGTTTGGGCAAGCGCCAGCGCCTCCGTAACGGTCAGCGGGCCCTGCCCCGGAAGAAGCGGGGGTTCGGGAGCGAACGCAGGTAAGGCCGCAAGCTGCGCGATTTCAAGGCGAATATTTATTTCATCATGAAGCACCGCAATTTGATGTCCGCCCGGCCATATACTCTCACTTATTGAGAGAAAACTTGCAGCCTGCGCCCATTCGCCTTGAGCAATGTGCATTTCGGCCTGTTCACGGGCAAGGAAGAAAAGCTGCCCCTGAAAACGCATATCCGCCTCGTTGTTGCGGACTATGGGGAGGGCAACAAAAAAAAGCAGCCCGTAAATGACGCTTGATAAAATGGCGGTGATGATGGACGGTTTTAGTGTTTGCAAAAACTTCTGCGAAAAAGGTATCGCAGGTTTTTTCAGGTGCATTGAAAAGCCAAAAGGAATAACAAGCGCAGAAAGAGCAAGCGCCGGAAAAAGCGCTATAAAAGTATAAATCCCTCCATTTAAGCGCCATGAAAACGAAAAAAGCTGCAGGGGAGGAAGATCGTAGGGAAAAACAAAGCGGAAGCCTATAATCGCCAGCGCCGCCGCAAAAACATACATAACGCAAATCCCAAAGGGAGAAAAAAGCGCTTCTTTTTTGGTCATCGTAATTTCTCCTGCGTTTTTGCCATATTTACAAGCAGTGTGTAAAAAATAACGAGCAGCGACAGAAGCGTAAAAATTACCGGGGAAATTAATTGTTGAGAAAGCGGCAAAGGCGAGGCGGAATAAATAAACGCGTTTATATCATGGGCGCTTAAAAGNGCCTGTAAAGCGATAATACCCCTAAAGACAAGCGCCCCAAAAAACAGNCTTGCCAAAGGCCAGCGGCTAAGTCTGAAAAGAAAACTTGCGGAAGACAGCAAAAGCGAAAGTGATAAAACATAAATACCGAAGGAACGATAATCCTCCGCCAGCAGCCTCCGCATTTCCGCGGCGGACAAGTTAAAATCTATTACAAGGTTGCGGATGAACCACGGAGCAGCATACGCAAACGGTAAAGGCGGCAGGGGCAAAATCGTGCCGTACGGTCCAAGAGGCTCCTCGTGATAAATAAGCGGCTGACCTGGAATGGAAACNACCCGCGCACCCCAAACGTCAGCGCTTTCCCGCAAAAGGATAATCGCGTTNTTTGAAATGGTAAGAATAAGCCCCGGAGGCGACTGTACNGCGGCAACGGGGCTGAAGGTTGCTTCGGTGTTTCCTGTGCGCTCTATTGTNATGGAAAGGGTAGAAAGGACAATTGACGAAAAGATAAAAATACCGATTACCGATACGGGAACCGAGATTCCGCGCCGTGTAGCGTAATTTAATGTTAAAAGGATCGACAGGTAAAATGATAATAACAGCGATCGCCACACAAGATCGGAGAGTTCAACAGGCGTAACAGGCGCTATTGGGAGAAAACGCAANAAGTCTATCCACAACGAAAGAAGCCCCAGCATAACAGAGGCGAAGAAGAGAAAGGCAAAACTCAAACTGAAAAAAAGCATCAGCTTCGCTAAGTTTTTCATCGACCTGTTATAAGCCTAACATGTGAATACACCTCGTGCAAGTATGTACTGTGTATTATGTATTACGGAGTGTCAACTGGCGCGCTATTTTCGCTCGCCGAGCAGAACCTTCAAGTCCTGTATCTCCTGCACCATGCGGGAATTATCAAGCTGAAAACGCTTTGGAACCATCTTTTTTGAGGTGCACTCGACTGCGGCAACAAGGTTTTGCAGGCGTATGGCGTGCGGGTACGATGGCGGGATAAAATCTTCCATCACCTCTTCCATGTCCTTTTTCCCGATCATCGTGCGCCCGTCAGTCAGCGCACGCTGCATTGCCCGTATGAGCATGGACTCAATTTCCGCCCCCGATACATCGTGCTCGTACTTTTTGAAAAGGTCGGCAACGGGAAACGTATGCACGCCGAATTTCAGCTTTTTCACAAGCGTTCCAAAAAGCGCCACTTTTTCGGTAAGCGTCTCCGGGTAAAAAAGCGCAAAGTGCTCCTCCGCCCTGCCCTGACGTTTAAGGTCTATGGGAAGCAGGTCGGGGCGGCAGGTGATAAGAAACCAGATGATTTTACCCCGATAAGCTGTGTCGCCCATGAAACTGGCAATTTGGGCAAACACCCGGTTTGATGTTCCCGAATCGCCTTCCTGATCGCGGTCGCCCANGTATGCGTCAGCCTCGTCAATCATCACCGCAACAGGCGCCATGGATCTCAANATGTTCAGCACCTTCTCCAAGTTGGACTCAGACTCNCCTTGCCATTTGGATCGGAAGTTGCGGAACTTAACCATAGGGATGCCGATTTCGCCCGCGAAGGCTGAAACCATAAAACTTTTCCCCGTGCCTATAGGCCCCGCAATCAGGTAACCCATAGGCACAACCTCAGGCTGCCCGCGCTTTATCGCCTTGGCGTGGTTTCGCAACTGGCGTTTGACAAATTCGTGCCCGGAAACGGCATCAAGTGTGTACTGCGTTTCTGTGAACTCCAAAAGGCCGACCGCCTCCTGCTCTATCATTTCCTTTTTTTTGGTGCTCAGATACTCCATCGTTAATGTCTTGTTTTCCTCGTAGCGTTCAAGGATAAGGCGGTCAAGGCTCATCAGGTTAAGGCCGCTTGTGACGGCGGCTACCCGCTCGGCGGTGAGCCCGCGGTCAAGCAGCAAAAGCCCTTCCTGCTCACGGGAGCGCAAAAAGCTTGAGCGCACCGATTCGTCGGGAAAAGGCACACCGATTGTTACGGTGGAGGAGGAACCGACCAGCCGCGGCGACACGTCAGCGAGGTTCTCCGTCAGAAGAATGATGGAAACGTCCCCTTCGGTAAACTCGCGGTTGTTTGCCCAGCGGTTGAGCGTGACAAGGCAGTAGCGGTCGGCATCTGAAAAGCGCAAGAGATCGCCGCCTGGGATGATGTATTCGGCATAGTCGATGATTAGCACAATGCGGGGAGATGTCATCCGCCTGTCTTTGGGGATGCGCATAAGAAAATATTTTTCAAGGTAGTAAAAACTTTTTTCAGGGTCGTTGGAAACAAAATCCTCCACAGGCGTATCAGGGTAACGCTTGGTCAAAACCGCNTCGTATTCGCGCGCCATGCTGTCGGTGCAAAACGAAACNCCGTTTGAGCGGTCGTANTAAGCGATAATATCCTGATTGCCGAATATCTTCTCGGCAATGTACTGGTGGATTTCGGCAAACGTGAACTCACCTTCTTCTGTCTCTTTGGGAAGAAGGTCGCGAATGTTCCCGTGTACGACGTAAAGGTTGGCTGTTTTTGAGCCGTATTTGACCGCAAACTCCCTGACCCAATCAGGCCAATTCCTGATGCGATCAGAATTCTTGGCGATATATTTTGACATTATCCCTCTCCCGTTAAAGCATATCAGAAAA
>WQRS01000117.1 GCA_009786615.1 Treponema sp.
CGCTTGATTCTCTTGCGGCGTTTTTTTTCGGGGTGACTCCAATTGAGTACAACAGCATCGTTCCAAAGGGCGGCACTTTCGACATGGTCGCGCTTGAAACCGCCAGCCGCTACGCTTGTGAAGATGCCGACTTTTGCCTGCGCTTGATGAGGCATTTGGAAAACAGGCTTGGGGAAGCAGGTCAGGCGAAAAACCTTTTTAAAAACCTGGAAATGCCCCTTCTGCCGCTCCTTGCCGAAATGGAAGGGGAGGGCATACAGATAGAAAGTAAAGTGCTGAAAAATTACGGGCTTGAACTTGGCAAGGAACTTGGCAATATACAGGCAAAAACGTATGAAGTTGTGGGGCATGAGTTTAACCTTTCTTCAACCCAGCAGCTTCAAAAAGTGCTGTTCGAGGAGCGCAAACTGAAACCCGGCAAAAAAACCAAAACCGGCTACTCAACGGACATGGCGGTTTTGGAAGAGCTGGCGCGCGAGGATGAAGTTCCCGCCCTTATTTTAAGGCACCGCAGTTTGTCCAAACTCAAATCAACTTACGTTGATGCTCTGGCAGACCTTGCCGACAAAGAAGGGCGTATCCACACAAGCTTCGTACAAACGGGCACCGCTACCGGCCGCCTTTCCAGCCGCGAGCCGAACTTGCAGAACATTCCCATACGTGCGGAGGAGGGGCGGCGCATCCGCGAGGCATTTGTCGCGCGGAAAGGCCACCTGCTCATTTCCGCCGATTACAGCCAAATTGAACTGGTGATTCTTGCCCACCTGTCCGGTGACAAAAACCTAATCGAAGCCTTTATCAGCGGAAAGGATGTTCACGCTCGCACAGCGGCGCTCATTTTCGGTATCGACGAAAAAAGCGTGTCAGGCGATCAGCGCCGCATCGCCAAAACCATCAACTTTGGGGTTATGTACGGCATGAGCGCTTTCAGGCTTGCAAACGAACTTGACATAAGCCGAGGCGAAGCGACAGCGTTCATCGAAGCGTACTTCAAAACTTACTCAGGCGTTCGCGATTATATTTCAAGCCTTATTGCGACCACCGAGCAGACAGGTTACGCAACCACCATTATGGGAAGGCGGCGTTTTATTCACGCCATCAATTCGCGCAACAAAACCGAAAAAGCCGGAGCTGAACGTATGGCGGTAAACACGCCAATTCAAGGAAGTGCCGCGGACATCGTAAAAAGCGCGATGCTAAAACTTGACAAAGCGCTTGCCGCTACCGCAAGTCCTGCAAAGCTTTTGCTGCAAGTTCATGATGAGCTTATTTTTGAGTGTCCGGAAGGTTCATCCGCGCAGGCCAGCGATTTGATAAAACATGAAATGGAAAGTACCGCAAAACTGTCAGTTCCATTGCGGGTAAGTGTGCAGATAGGCAAACGCTGGGGGGAATTTCACTAGAGCATCAGAGGTTCTACTTCTTTGTTGGAGTTCCCTTTATCTGCGCGATTCTGGCATCCACGGTGTTAAGCATTGCTGTTAATTTTACTTTGTCTATTAAATCAATAAGACGCGCTTCAGTGTAGCGGCGGGCTTCTTCACTGAAATTTCCCACAGCGACGCAAATGCCTTTGCCGGCCTTTACCTCTTTAATGTGAGAATGGAAGTCCCGCACGATAAGCTCCCCCACAGAACCCTGGCTGCGGATAAACCTGAACATAATAATGTCATGCCATTTTGGTGTATCAACTTCGACCAAAATATCCGCCCATTCGTTTTTGTTGACTGTGATGTTGACGACCTTTACCTTTGCTTTTGGAAAATAGCTCATCACGATTTTTCGGCACAGGGCGACAAAATCACCTGAAGGCGCCATAAGATAAATCTGAAGGTTTTTGTTGGCATTAAGCTCCTGGTATTTGCTGATTAGAACTGACACATCTTTGTATGTGGATTTTCAGCTTGTATGTTTCGCAAAAACCCAAGCGCTTTGGCGATATCGTTTACCTTCAGGTAACATTGGGCAACGCGGTAACTTAGATCAACGCGGACATCGGGTTTTATGTTCTCGTGCCTTAACCCAAGCTCAAAATCCTGAATGGCTTTTTCGTATTGGCGGGCATCTGAGCTCATCATTCCGCAAGCAAGGCAGGCGCTGGCTCCCATAACCGGGTCTCCCCGCAAATGGCTGAAAATGCGCAGGGCTTGTTCGTTCTGGTTGGCTTCCTGATAGCACTCAGCAAGGGTAAAAAGCGATTCTTTGTCGTCCGGGGCAATATCGATGGCTTTGCGGATAAAAACCATTGCATCTTTGGTTTTTTTTATACGGAAAAATGCGTGTCCCAAAGTCCGCAATGTCGGGGCGTGCTCCGGTTCCAGCGTTCTTGCCTGGTTTAAATACTGGATAGCCTTCTCATAATTTTTCCGCTGAAACTCAAGTACGCCCAAGTTGCTGTTTGCCTCGAAATTATTCTGGTTTAATGACCTGGCGGTGGAAAGTCCGCGGTAAGCATCTTCGGTCATGCCTAAACGGAGAGCGGACATTCCCCAGCGCAGATTGGCTTCAAACTCACTGGGAGCAAGGTGTCCCAACTCGACGAGTGTGCCATATGTTCTATATGCATCGTTCCAATTTTCTTCAGAATAATAAACCCCGCCCAAATCCGCAAGGGCATTTGGGTTTTTTGGGTTTTGCTCTAAAAGCCTTGTCGCGCTTTTAACTATTGCATCTCTGCCACGGGACGATTTTCGTCCCCCTTTTCCTGAGCGGCCAATAAAAATGACTGCCAGAAATAGTATAAAAGAGAGACCTACAACAGCCGCCAGCACAGGAATCATAAAGTCCATATTCCAATTATCGGTAAAAATAAGTGAGTTTTTAACTAAACGCTGCAGTGCGATATGACATCGCACGATATAGTTATCGCAATAAATCTTCTCAAATATGAAAAAACATTCAGATAAAAAACTTCGGAGCAGGGGGGATTCGAACCCCCGGTACCTTTCAGCACAACGGTTTTCAAGACCGCCTCCTTAAACCGCTCGGACACCGCTCCAGTAAAATTGCCCATTGCAGGCAAAAAAAATCCATGCTGCGGAAATGTCTCCGCTTCTGATTTATATTTTCGGAGCAGGGGGGATTCGAACCCCCGATACCCTTTCGGGGTATAACTCCTTAGCAGGGAGCCCGATTCGGCCACTCTCGCACCGCTCCAAGAAGTGCCGCATAACGTGTAAGCTTTGCGGCTGCATTCTTAGGTTAGCGAAAAAACGTATTTGTGTCAACGGGCTTGGCGATAATTGCCGACAAAGTTTTAATTACACATAAGGTAGCGTTCATCGGCAAATCAGCCACGTGATATCGAAAATTGTTGAAATTTATAGAGCGATACATTAAAATTTTGATTGAGATAAAAAAATGTTTGATACACAACTTTTGCTAATTATCGGTTTAATTTTGCTCTCAACGAAGGTTTTTGCGATTTTTATGAAGCGCATACACCTGCCGCAAGTTATAGGCGCGCTTGCCGCAGGCATTGTTCTGGGACCGGCGGTGCTTAATTTAGCCGAACCGAACGAAGTGCTTTCTGTAATTGCCCAATTTGGCGTGATTTTGCTTTTGTTTTCGGCGGGAATGGAAACGGATTTCAGGCAGCTTCGCAGTTCACTCAAATCTTCTTTGGTGATTTCAGCGCTTGGCATTGTTGCGGCTTTAGGCGGCGGGTTTATCGTGGCGTTTGCGTTCGGCAAGCCCTCGTTTGAAAGCTTTTTCATCGGTGTCATCATCGCGTCAATGTCCACAAGCATNACAGTTGAAGCCCTTACAGAAATGGGCAAGCTCAAATCAAAAACGGGNACCGCGCTTTTGGGCGCTTCGCTTTTTGACGACATNCTCGTTATCATGCTGCTTGCCATGACNATGGGNATGGGCNCGGATGGCTTTTCGGTTTCCGCCCTTTTCACGATTTTACTGCGCATTGCGGCTTTTTTCGTCTTTGCAATACTGGCGGGCATTTTTGTCAACAAGCTATTCAATTATATGTACACGAGGCTTGGCAACAGCAGGCGCCTTTCAATCTTCGCTATAGGTTATTGTTTTTTGATGGCGTATCTGGCGGAATTTTTTGGGCTGGCGGACATCACCGGAGCGTACCTTGCGGGCATNGCTTTCTGCAGCACNCGCTGTGTCGANTCGCTTGAAACAAAAACGCACAACCTTTCGTATATGTTTTTCACGCCGATTTTTTTGGCAAACATAGGGATTCAAACATCGTTTGACGGCATGACAGCGAGCATGATTGCGTTCACTCTTTTGCTGGTCGCCGTTGCCATCCTTTCAAAGATAATCGGCTGCGGCGCGGGCGCGAAAATCTGCAAGTTCACAAACAGGGAAAGTGCTCAAATCGGCGTTGGTATGGTTGCGCGCGGGGAAGTTTCGTTCATCGTTGCCGCAAAAGGAATTGCCGCAGGATACGTGAGCACGCTTCTTTTCCCAAGCATTATCGTGGTTGTATTGGTGACGGTGCTTGTTACCCCGCTGCTGCTTAAGGCGACATTTGCCGGGCAAGCTGAAGCTGATGAACTGCCAAGTGATGAAACTTGCTAGGCTTGGTGATGAAGCGCTAAAACGCGCCCCGCCTTATGGGGCTGCCCACCCAAATGCCTTCGCCCATAAAACTTAGGCGGTTACCTTCGATAAGGATTTGCACGTCTATTACGGTGGGGAATTCTGTGGCGGTGTAGACAATTTGTCTTAACTGGGCAAGATAACCTTCCACGCCGTAAGTGTTAAAGCGGAATTCCTCGCTAAAGCTGATGTACGCCGTCCCGTCCCGAACCGCGGCAGAAAGAACGCGGGTTCCCGGCGGAATGAGCGTGATTAACCCGCGCCGCACTTCATCATCGTTTGGCCCTTCAATTAATGCGTTCAATGTGTCCGTCAGCGGCGTGTTGGTAATGGGAACGCTGCGATTCACGGCGGCGCGAAAAACCATGCCGTTGCGGTCAACCTGCGTGAAATAAATCGTTCTCATAGCGCCTTGCGGCGGCTGTTCCGGTGGAGCTACAATTTGCGGCGGTGGCGCGATGTCGGCAACAGGCGTTAAAGGCTCCGGCTGGGCGATGACCGGTTGAACGAGCGCCGGCGGCTCGTGCGGCGGCAACACAGCCACAGGCGGCGGTAAGCCGGCCGGCGGCTGCACAACCGGCGGCGGAGCTGCGACGGGAACATTCTCGCGCTCGGATCTTTCGCTTCTAATGATTTGGATGCTGTCAGTGATGGTTTCGCGGTTGAAAAGGAAAAGACCGTAAATGACAATTATAAAAGTGAGCCAAAAAAGTATCGCCAAATACCTT
>WQRS01000118.1 GCA_009786615.1 Treponema sp.
AGACACGCAAACGCTCAAGTTTCGCGCGAAAGGGCAATAGAGATAGCCTATGCCCACCTCAGATCTCGCGGCTTCCATTCCGCCGCCTTTAGAACTGATTCCGGCATTGACTGGGAGCGGGGAAGATGGGTATGGGAACTTGAGTTCAGGGATGTTGGAACAGTAATCGAGTTTTACATCGATATAAACACAGGTGATATTGTAAAATTTGAAGTCGAAAGAAGCGGAAGGGGAAGAGGATGGTAAAATTTAGCCCCAAACGATTTATGCTGAAAAGGCACCTGATTTGGCTGGTTGCGCTGGCGATAGCGGTGCCGCTTGTGTCGTGCGATTTGGCGCTTAGTTCTGACGGGGGCGGAGGGCATTCCCACGATATCGCATGGTCTACTCGGGCTAACTGGACTTGCCCGGAGCAGAATCTGAACATCACCGGAGTATGTTTAGCGCCCACCGCAGCGGTGGCTTGTGATGGAACATGCACATGGATAGGGCAAGGGAGTGCGCCGAACAGGAACCAAAGACCGGTAAATCCCCCCATAACCCGCCAACAGGCAAGAGCCATAGCCGAGCAGCACCTCGCATATTGGAATATTAGTGCCGTTTACCAGGCCCGCGATACTGAAATGGACTGGGAGTATAGGCGATGGGTGTGGGAACTTGAGTTTTATGGACCCAACCGCCAGGAATTCGAGTTTTATATCTGCGTCAACATAGGTACGATTGTAAAATTTCAAATTGAAGGCCGCGTTCCACCCGGAGGGCAACTGCCGTCTATCAGACCACCAACGCAGCAGCCACCGCCAGGAGGGCAGCAGCCACCGTCAGGGCAAAGACCAACAAATCCCGCTGTATCACTTCAGGATGCGATAGCGATAGCCGAGGGACATCTTCGCGCCAATGGTATCAACGCCACTTTCCGAAGCCACTCCGGAATGGACTGGGAACGGGGAAGATGGGTGTGGGAACTTGAATTCAGGGGAGCAAATGGCCGCCCTATTCATGAGTTTTACATTTGTGTGAACACAGGCGATATTGTTAAGTTCGAAACCGAGCGAAGTTAACCCTGCAACCCGCAGCAGATAAGGCAAAAACGGCGTTTAACAAACGACAACTGCTGCGGGCGCTATTCGCGCCAATTGAAAAAGCCCAACTCCTAAAGTAATAGATATAACACAATCATGGGTCAAATTCCGGGATTTGTTCCGCACCGTTTTGTTAAAACGATGCGAAAATGCCGTCACGCACAAAACCTCACTAATCCTGACGGTTTACCATTGCGAAACCGCCCAACGTAATGGGCGATCGGCGGGAGCGGCAGTTGATACAGTGTGGGGCGCATTCCCTGAAACGGAAGTGGGATTTTGCCATGTCCCGGTAAAGGTGGCTGAGTATATACCCCAAGTATACACGGCGTTCCAGCCGGCTCTTAAGTTAAGGGTGAAAGGTTGGAGCGTGTATGTAATATTCCCGATTGTCACACCAGCCTCGTTAGACCATGTTTCTGACTCTGTCCAACCCGGGTTTGAAACAACAATATCAGCGCTGACAAATATAAAATCCCTGCTAACAAATTCCCAGCGCACTGTGTTTCCGCTTATCGTGGCTGATTCATATTCCTGGCTGAAACTGCTACTGCCCATTGAGTCGCGGTGAGGGACACTCAATCTCAACTCTCTTGCCTGCACCCCCGCTGGCTGGAGTGTGGCTCCATCAGCGAACCACATATTGGCAATTGGCTGTAAACCTGTGGGAGTTCCAATATTAAAGTTAAAAAAGCCGCCGGAAATTGTTCCGCTTCCGCCGACATCGCTGCTTATTGTGCGGGTTCCCATGTACCTGCCGCCCCACACCGGAAAGCCATTACTGTCCCATATTACTGAATACACCGGCTGCTGAGAGAACACCAGTGAGGGCAAACCGGGCGGGAGCGATGGGGGAACGTGCTGACCACCATCACCACTACCCGGTGGCTGGATCACGTACACTGTGGTTGGCGAAGGGCAACCGGAAAGCGCGAAGGTGAAAAACAAAGTGGCACAGACTAAAATCATTGTTTTTTTCATAGTAAAAAACTCCTTTGTCAGACCTCGGACTTTTAAGTCCAAGTTTGCCCGCTCACAAGAGCGGGGGATAAAAAATCCCGCTGCCGCAAAGCGGAAACGGGCATAACCCACCGTAAAAACGCAAAAATCCTGTCGCCTGTGCTTGTGATGTCTTTGGAATTCTTGACTTTTTGTGTTTCATCTTTTTTCCCGTGTGTTTGAACAATTAATCCGTAAATTTTCCAAAATGGGTGACTTGNCCCATGTATCTTTGGATAATCNCGAAAGATTATAGTTCACACACAACATACAACTTCCGAAGTAATGTTCGGTTTAAGCGATCATAACAAAGAAAAAGATATGTGTCAAGCATAGCTAGGGAAAAAAAATGATCGCCCACAGGATACACTTATATGGATTTGTCCAGGATTTTCATCCAAAACTTGAAAAAATGGCGTAAAGTTGCGGGGCTTTCCCAAAAAAAACTGGCTGAAAAGTGCGGTGCCGCCCATTCGTACATCAGGCAAATTGAAGGCGGGGTNGGNNATCCNTCCTTCGCCTTGCTTGCCAAAATCGCCCAAGCGCTGGAGATTGAGCCGTACCAGTTATTTTTCAGCGAAGGGGCAAACCTGGCCCGCTCAGCCCGCGAACGGCAAATAGAGGCGGCAAAGGGTAAATTGCTGGAAGAGGTTTCCGCCAAGATTCACGCGGCTTTTGAAGAACTGAAAAAATGAAAAATCGGGATTCCTTAAATTACGCGCACCAAACGCCGCGAACTGCCGCGGCAATTCCTTCTCCGTCAAGTCCGTTCCGCCGCAGGAGTTCTTCCCGCTTTCCCAGCGCGTCAAACTTTTCCCCAAGTCCCAATACCAAAACTTTGCAGCGGCAATTGCGGCGGAGGGCAAGCGAACAGACATATTCGCCAAAGCCGCCTGAAAGCCGCCCTTCTTCAGCGAAAACCATCACGTCATAGCGGTTCATGATGGCGGCAAGATAGTCCTCGTCAACGGGTTTAAGGAAGCGCAGGTTGTAAAGGTCAGCGGCGATNCCGGAAGCGNCAAGAATTTCGGCGGCGGAAAGAACTTGAGGATACAAGCCGCCTGTGAAGGCTATGCAGAGGGATTTTTCGCTTGCNGNGCGGTTAACGCCGCCTGATTGCCGTATCAACACACCTTTGCCCGATTCGACNGGAAGCGAAAACGCCGCATCACCTTTCGGGCACGGCGCTTTTGGGTANCGCAGCATCGCAGGCCCAGGGCATTGTTCGTCGGCGGCTGCCCACCGGAGCAAAAGCGCGAATTCCTCTTCGCTTGCAGGTGAGAGAATAGTAAGATTTGGCGATGATCGGAAAAGGCTTATGTCAAAAATGCCCTGATGCGTTTCCCCGTCATCACTTACAAGACCTGATCGGTCAAGGGCGAAGATGACAGGCAAGTTCTGCATACACACATCGTGAATCACCTGATCGGCGGCGCGCTGAATGAACGTGGAATAAACCGCCGCCACAGGGCGGGCACCCTGCATCGCAAGCCCCGCGGCAAAAGTTACCGCGTGCCCCTCGGCAATTCCCACATCAAAAAAGCGATGAGGAAACGCCTTTTTAAAAGCGGAAAGCCCTGTGCCTTCCTCCATTGCCGCGGTGATCGCCACAATCCGCTTATCACTTTCCGCCATTTCAACCAGCGTATTTGAAAAAACCTGCGTAAACGTTTTTACCGCATCTTCACCGACCGTGCAANTNCCGTTGCCGTTNCCGTTAATTTCATTCCCGTCCGGAATGGCAAACGCCTGAACGCCGTGATAACTGCAAGGATCATCTTCGGCATAGCGAAATCCCTTGCCCTTTTGTGTGGTAACGTGAATGACAACAGGCTTATTAAGGTTTTTGGCATCCTGAATAACCCGGGTAAGCAGCGTTATATCGTGCCCTTCAATCGGGCCGACATACTCAAAACCCAAATCCACAAAAAAGTTGTCNGAGTAAAAAACCGCTTTTACCGCCCGCTTCAGGCGTTGCATAATCTTAAAAAGAACAAACCCCACACCGGGAACACCTTTGACTGCAGCGTCAATGGCACGGCGGATGCGCTGGTATTTTGCCTTCATCGAAAGGCGGCTTAAATATTTGGAAAGCGATCCGACATTCGGGCCAATGGACATTTTGTTGTCGTTAAGGATTATGACCAAAGGCAGCTCAAGCTGCCCCGCGTGAGCCAGCGCTTCGTAGGCAAGCCCGCCCGTGAGCGCCCCNTCNCCTATAACCGCCGCTGTCCGATGCGCCCTGCCAAGCAATTTTTCGGCAGCGAGCATCCCAAGGGCGGCTGAAATGGAAGTTGAGGCGTGGCCTGTGTTAAAGCTGTCGTGCGGGCTTTCGGCTGTTTTGGGAAAACCCGCTATGCCGCCTGNCTTGCGAAGCGATGAAAAGTGGGTAAACCTTCCTGTAAGCAGTTTGTGNGNATAACACTGATGCCCGACGTCCCACACAATCTTGTCGTCAGGAGAGGAGAAAACCTTGTGCAAGGCAATGCTTAATTCCACNACNCCCAGATTGGAAGCCAAATGTCCGCCATTGCGGCTGACAGTGGAAATTATAGTCTGCCGAATTTCAGCGGCAAGACGGTTTAAGCTGACAGCATCCAAATTTTTTATATCAAACGGCGACTGTATGCTCGCCAAAAGGGACTCGCTTATAGGCATATCATATCTCATGAGTGTTGGGAATCGAGCGTGATGTAAATCTATGCCCTCTTACGCCTTACAGAACAGATCAATATACCGCATACCACAACCACTGTATCGCTTCTGTAGCCCCAGGCTTGCCGCAAGAACAGCCTCAAGCCGCAGAAGTTAATCAGCGGCTTAAAAAAGCTACTTGTTCTTGTGTCGGTTTTTTCTGAGCTTCTTCTTGCGCTTGTGGGTCGCAATTTTCCGCAATTTGCGTTTTCTTCCGCAGGGCACATCAAACTCCTAAGGCTTAAAGCCAACTAAAATGAGACCTGTTAAAATCGGGGAGCATTCCCAACAGGCGTGGAAAACAGTATGCACTTTAACCGCCAATTAGTCAAGCGCTCGTATTGCCTCATGAACAATTCTCAGTTTGACAAAATTATGCTACATAAATAGCCTGAACAATACCCGGTGAGGCAGATAGGAGGGACTCGTCGCCCGCTTGGAGAACCCGCGCCGGAGCCGGCTTTCCTACAGAAAGCTTATCGTCTCCTCTGCGGGGAGTCCAAGCAAATGGGCT
>WQRS01000119.1 GCA_009786615.1 Treponema sp.
CAGGGAGTGCAGATTTTTGACCCTGCCGCGATTGGCGGGGTAAGGGCGCTTAATGCTGTATCATCAGCGCAAGACGCGATTATCGCGATGGAAGGGATTGAAATACGCCGCCCGTCAAATCAAATTGACGACCTTTTGCCCGGCGTTACCTTAACCGCTCGCAGGGTGACAAGTGAGCCTGTAACCTTAACTNTNGAGCCGGATCGTGAAGCGATACTTGAATCGATTATAAACTTNGTCGGCAACTACAACCGCTTGATGGCGGAGATTAACATATTAACCCGCTCTGATCCCCGCGTTGTGGATGAGCTTGCGTTTTTAACAAACGAAGAACGCGCTGAAGCCCTTGACCGCTTGGGTTCGTTATCCGGCAATTCAACGCTTAACCATATGCGCAACAGCCTTATGCGTGTTATATCCTCACCCTTCCCGACTTCAGCCGAACGCGAGCTTGCGCTTCTTTCGCAGATTGGGATTGGGACAGATGTGCGCTGGGGCGGGGCAACCGGAGGCATTGATGCGTCAAGGCTTAGAGGATATTTGGAAATTGATGAGCAGGTATTGATAAGCGCAATTGAAAACAATGCTGTTGCTATTCGGGAACTTTTTGGATCGGACACAACCGGCAACCGCCTTGTTGACACAGGCGTTGCTTTTTCTGTCGACGCGCTGACGCACCCGTTCACCCAAATCGGCGGCATAATTCCCAACATGACCGGAAACCTTGATACGCGTATTGTCGCGGAAAACAGGCGCATTGAAAACATGGACAGACGGCTTGAGCAGCGCGAAATAGATTTGCGCCGGCAGTACGCGCAGATGGAAGAAGCTTTCAGGCGTATGGAGCAGATGACAGGAACATTGGATCGCTTCAACAATCAGGGCAGGTAAGCCATGAAGATACTTGTTGAAGGTCGCCCCGCCGATATTACCCTTGATACTGAAAAAACGCTTGGGGATGTTTTGTCCGGTGTGGAGATGTGGGTTTCATCTACAGGCAACCGCATACGTGGGATAAGCATTGACGGGCAATCACTTGACAGCGATGAAATTCCTGCCGCGTTTGACAGGGATTTGCGTGAAATAAAAACCCTTGATATAACGCTGTCAGCATACCGCGATCTTGCCGCTGAAGCTTTGGGNGTTCTCCTTACAACCTGTGAACTTTATATCCATGCCTCTTTTGAGGATNGGCCGGTAATTGCAGGCACNTGGCAGGAAAGCCCNGCGGCGAATTTTTTGTTCACAGATATTTCTGATTTGCATATTCTTGCCGAGCGCACATTTTCAGGGACAGGTATTCCNGCGCACGATTTGGCGCTTGTTGCCGAAGAGCGGCTGCGCGAAATTTTACAGCCAGCTGAAGAAATTGCTTCCTGTGAAGAGATCATTAAAAATGTCGCCCAAAGAATGGAAGAGTTGCCGCTTGATGTACAAACCGGAAAAGACAATCGTGCCGCTGATACAATGCAGCTTTTCACTAAAACAGCAGAAAAATTATTCCGCATTTTTTTTGTAATGAAAGCCGAAGGGCTTTGCATGGAAACTTTTACCGTTGAGGAACTTCCAGCCAGAGTGTTTATGGATGAATTTACCGGTGCGTTGACAGAAATTTCTGCGGCGTATGAAAACAAAGACACGGTACTTGTCGGTGATTTATCCGAGTATGAGCTTGCGCCGCGAATTTTAAAGTTCTTTTTTGCGCTGAAAAATTCCGCGCAAAATGCGGTAACTTTGACTCAGGCGCGTTAATTTTAGCGGCAAAACGCGCCAGCCTGAACTTACCAAGGGAACATTATGACATTAATTTTACCGGCAGCTTCTCTGTTTTTATTACAAGGGCCGCAGCTCACTGATTTTCAAATCGAAGCTGATCCGAGAGACTTAATAATCCTACTCGCCGTTATTGTTGGTATTATTGCGGCGGCGATACTTTATAAGTTTTTTACCAAAGGCTCAAGCGGTACTCTTACGAAAAAGTTAAGTGCTAAAGGCGGCAGGGCTCCGCTTGCACCCAGGAAATTCGGCGCATTTACGCTTTATCGTATTGCTTCGGCTTACGGGCTTAACGGGTCTCAAAAAAAGATGCTTGATTTTGTATTTAGAAATGACGGCGTTGTTGATCCAAACAGGGTTATGGATAATACCCAGCTTATGGACAGGCATTT
Organism: Treponema sp.; assembly: GCA_009786615.1. The sequence continues at coordinate 2,169 of WQRS01000119.1, forward strand.
TAAGCGGGCATACCGTGCCATAGAAAAAAACTCTGCAAACGATGATGATGCGCAGCGCCGTTTAGTAAGTTTTTTCTCCCTGCGAAATGTCATTGAAGCCTCATCAGGCTTGTCCGATTCTCAGACTCCGCGCCTTTCAGAAAATACTCCGACTGTTCTTGTTTTTGATAAAGACAGCTATACGGTTAAGGTTATTTCTTCGCGTGCCCAAAATGTTGTTACCGAGATACCAAGAAATTCTTTGGGAAGCCCTGTCCGTGTTGGCAAAGGAACAAAGGTATCGCTTTCGTTTTTCACCAAGTCAAGTGAGGGATTTTCTCTTTCAGGTCAGGTTGTCGGCCCTCTTGAAACAGATCGCGGAGAGGGACTTCAAATCTCCCACTCAGGCAAACTTAAAAGGCTTGTCAAGCGCGCGCACCGGCGCAGGCAGGTTTCCATAAAATGTGAAATGGTCATTGTAAATTTTCAGGGGGGAGGCGACGGGAAAAAATCTCCACCGAGGATGGTTCCTGATTCCAGAAAATTCACCGGAAGTCTGGTTGATATTTCCGCCGGCGGCTGCGCGCTTAAAACTTCCGCTCCCATACAGGCAGGTACAATGCTCAAAATATCCATCGATTACGATATGGCACACTACCTTCATGTTTTAGGCCGGGTATTGCGTACAAACCGCTCTGTGGCAACCGGCAACATCCTTCACATAAAATTTCTTAAAGTTCCCTCCGTGCGTACAATTCCATTAGCGCACTTGCTATGGTTACGTTGACCTTTGAGCTTTTAACCTTGAATCGCACCCATAGTGTAGACAAACATATTGTACCCTGCGTGAGCAAGTGCGACTCCGTGAAGGGAGCGGTACCGCAAAAAAATGCCTGAAAGGATCAACCCCGCAATCGCGGCGTTTAATACTCCCCACGGGCCGTCGTGAATGTGGCTTATCGAAAATAGCAGGGTGGAAAAAACCACGCGGACAGCGGTATTTGGAATGATATTTTTCGTTTTTGACAAAAGGTAATACCTGAAATATATTTCTTCGAGGTAGCCTGTTCCAAGGCAAGCGAAGATCATGGCTATCCATGCAAAGAAATTGTACGGCCCTCCAATTCGCACCGGAGTAAAGTTTAATGTGGAAAGAGAAATTAGAAAAGAGACAGACAAGCCGATAATAACAAGAGCGGGNAGTCCAATCGCAAAAGGGATAATATCTTGTTTGCATGGAAAAAGCGTTTTGTAAAAACGCGGGGCTTCTTCAGAATACGGCGCTTTTAATTCAGCGTTTCTATTTCTGCCTGCGATTAAGTACAGTAAAAGCGCAATGGCAGGAAGCGTGTAGGTTAAAAGCCTCATTAGCTCTCGCACCGTGGAAAATGGGAGCGTTTGTGCGTAGGGAATGCCGTCATGGATTACAGGCGAAAATTGTACGTTCGGGAAAAAAAGGACAAAGTACAGTATGAGCGCTTCCATGAGATTTCCAGCATTCCTTTGACAGTTCTTAAAAAGTGGAGTATATTATAATACTAAAAGGTCGTGTTGGGGAATTGGTCAAATGTTGTTTACGCTTGCTGTAATTATTGCTGTCACTGGTGTTCTGCTGCTCGTTTTGTCCTTTAAGGACAAAGGAAAAGCCGGGTGGGTGCAATTTTATGCCAAGGGTAAAGATGCGGGTTTTTCCCTGCGGGAAATAGAGCTTTTGCGTCAACTGTCAATTAAAAGCAAAGTGGAAGACCCGGCTTCTCTTTTCTGGTCTCAAAACCAGCTTGATCAGTGCATACGTTCGTTTGTGAAGAGTTTGCAGTTTTCGGGGAATGGAAACTCTCAGGAAAATCAGGAGTTCCTGTCAAAGCTTTACGATTTTCGCAAGAAGATAGAGATGGAAAAACCCCGAATAAAAAACGGTATTTCCAATTCCCGCCAAATGGTCGACGGACAGCAGTTGCGGGTTCTTGTGGAAGGCTCAGGTGTTTTTAAATCTCAGGTAATAAAAAACACCAACAGCTATCTTACTATTTCCCGTCCTTCAAACAACAAGATTTCAGGTACTTTTTCATGGCAGGGACTAAAGCTCTCGGTTTATTTTTGGCGTTCAGATGACGCAGGTTATGTTTTTGACTCTGACGTGCTTGACGAAGTTTTTTCAAANGGTATTGCTTCCTTAAAAATATCCCACTCCGAATCTTTGTTTAGAACGCAAAAACGCAAGTCAGTCCGTATAAAGCTTCACAAGGCCGCGTTTGTTTATCCGTTGGCAGGTGATTCAGAAAATAACATGATTGAAGCAGAGCCGGGTGTTAAATGTTTTTTGGAAGATCTTTCTGATACAGGCTGCGCAGTAACCATAGGGGGAAATGCTGAAGCGGGTTTACGCCTCAAGGTGCAATTTGCGTTGAGCAATGCTCCTGTGTGTATGAGCGGCACAGTCAGATCGGTTCAATATAGAGATGAATTGGACAGGTCAACACTTCATATCGAAGCTGATCCTTTGCCAATAGAAATACGCAACATGATTTTGGGAGAAGTTTTCTGCAAGCTCCCCGAAGATGAAGAAGAGCTGCCGTTTAAGGTTTTGGGACAGGAAGCCGAGGAAATGGTATCCGAGCAGGATCCGCTTGAGCCTGAACCTGAAAAGCTGTCTTCAGAATTTATTTTTGATGATGAAACTGCAATGGGGAAATCAGCTTAACGCTAAAGTGTAATGACAATGCCAAATCAAATGCCGCATCGTGTAACAGTTCCGCTTCCGCACCCAAAACCGCTTTTAAAGCCGCCTGTTTATGCAGCACTGGGAATGGCGGCTTCTTATTACGCGTATCCGTTTTTATCTTCATTGTCTTTTGGCGGATTTCTTTTTTGGAGCACACTTTTCTTTTTCGCTTTGATAATTGCTTTGTTGAAAGTTCTTTGCACTTTTCCTTTGGGTAAATCTTTGTCCCCTTCCGCGTTTCTGTGTCTTAAACGCTTAAGCATTATAGTTGCCGCAGCGGCAATTGGTTTTTCGCTTGGCTTTGCCGCGCGGAAAACCGTTACAAGCCATGTTGAAACAGGAATAATGCATGAACGCATAACCGCCGTTTCAGGAACTTTGTATCAGGATCCGCGCAC
>WQRS01000120.1 GCA_009786615.1 Treponema sp.
AGGTTTTTTGCGAAAATCGTCTCCATCGAACGGAAACTCCTTATTCCGGCGATTTTGGTGCTTTCGCTGGTGGGTTCGTACGCCATCAACCGGAATATGTTNGATGTGTTTTTTGCCATCGGCATGGGCGGCGTGGGTTACCTGCTNACAAAGTACGGTTTCCCTTTAAGCCCCATCGTGCTTGCACTGATTCTCGGCCCCATGAGCGAGGCAAACCTCCGCCGCTTCATGCATATACACGACAGCCAATTCTGGCTTATTTTCACCAGACCTATAAGCCTCGTACTTATCCTTTTGGCGGTCGCGTCTTTGGTGTCGTCTATTATCAACCAGCAGAGAATAAACAAGCGTATTGCGGCAACGGAAGCCGAAGAAGCCGCCTAACGAGGACTCACAAATACCGTTTCGGCTCGCCGTCTTGCACTTGCGCGCGGAGTTCGATGTGACCTTTGGCGGTGCTTGAGGCTATTTTGCTTAAAAGAACTTCCTCCACCTGAAACAGCCCGACCTCGCTTGTCATGAAGACCTGAACGCAGATTGGCCGCTCCTCGCCTTTGGAAATGCGCACTTCTTTAATGGCGCTTGCCGAATATTGGTGAATGTCGCCCGCGCGCGGGCTGTAACTAAGCGCGATGGGAATACGCGCCCGCCCTTTGGTCATGTCGCATCCATCGGCAATCTGCACAATGCCCGCTTCAAGCGAGTGTATNGTGCGGTTGCCCATGTGCCCGAAAATGCCTTCAAGCGCAAGTGAACGAATCATAATGCGTTTGTGCAATAGGTCGTCCCCGTAAACTTTCGNTAAAATCCTGTCAATAATTGGTGTCGCAAGATAGGAGCTGTGAATCTCGTGATCTTGCCTGCCAACGCACATCCCCACATCATGCAGCATGGAGGCAAACATTACCGCAGAAAGGCTGTCCCAAAATGTGCCGACTTCCTCTGTTTCAAGACTGGTTTTTATCCCCGCTTCCCTGATAAGCCCCATCATCGTNATCGCGTTAAGGACAACAATGCGCATATGCACCGGACCGTGATCGTTAAAACCCAGGCGGATGAGGGAAACGTTGTTGGCGTATTCCTGGATAGTCTGAATCTCGGCATCTGAAGTCATCAAAGCCGCGGTTTCAACAACTTTTTCAGAAGGCGCCAACTTTTCCAGCGCTTCAATAATCTTTGCATCAAGTGAATTTTCTTTTGGCGATCTCATATATTCCATTATAACAACTTTTAGTCGATAATATAAAGTATGATTAAAAAAATATTTTTACTTTTTGTTGCTGCTTTAATTTTTCCCGCTTATACTTTTAGNCAGAATCTTTCTTTGAGCGTTGACGANCTNCGCATTGAGCTTCGCGCCGATGGCGGTTTTCACATGTTCATCAGGCGCACAGGCGACATTGCNTCGGTGCTTCTTACAGAATCCACCCGNGATCCTGCAATGAGAGCGCATCAATTTGCCTATCGCGCACCTGANTGGAATCCGATTAACGGTGATGAAATACGGATTCTTGACGGAGTTCCCATATCACCTGAAAGCAGGATTTTTTCCCTTATATCTTCCACGCCCGTTTTGCATCCCGAACTGGGCGAGGCTTTTCACATTTACGTTCCGTGGGTTTTGTATTACGGGCATCCGCCGGGCAGACACGGGGTTGTTCATGTCGGGATGGGAACATACATTAACGTGCGCGCTTTTACCCTGCCGTTTGCCGATTATCGCGGTCAGTTTGCCGACAACCCGTTTGTTCTAAACATCATGCAAATGATGCCCGAACGCCCTGCCGGCAACTTCCTTGCGGAAGCCGAGAGTGCCTTTATCGACATAACGCAGACAACCGGGGGTGATTTTAATTACGCGGCAAATCCCGCCGAACTGGTTGACATGATAGAAACTTTGCTGCGCCGCGAAGCAGGCAGGTCTGTGGACATTGTATTGTGCATAGACACCACCGGCAGTATGCGCCCCTTCATTGACGAAATTCGCAGAAGGCTTATTCCTGCGATGCGGGAACTCGTGGCGGATTTCAGCGAGTGGCGTATAGGTATTGTGCGTTACAGGGACTATTTTGAAGAATACCTTACCCGTGTTATTCCTTTTACCAATGATTTTAACGTTTTCCAGCGTTACCTTAACGCCATAGTCGCACGCGGCGGCGGTGACATTCCCGAAGCTGTTTTTGAAGCGCTTTATGACGGCGTGACGCAATTCCCCTGGGCAGCCGAAAGCCGCCTTGTCATTCTTATCGGGGACGCGCCGCCGCACCCGCGTCCGCGCGGACGGATCACGCGCGATATGGTGTTCTCAAGCGCGGCGGAGCAGAATGTCAGGATAAGCGCTATACTGTTGCCTCACCCATAGATTTCACGGCGCAGTTTTCCGGCGCGGCGGAAAATCTCTTAGCCTACCAAATGCGAGGGTTAGTTTCTGCCGCCTCTATCCGCGCGAGTACAATTTCTGAAAGCACCCTGAATTGCGGCGGAAGCAGTTCCGCGTCAGGACCTTCGTAACGCTCCAAAAGCGTTGTAAACCTGGCTCGCGCTTCATCAAAGTTCCTGTTCCACGGCGCGCGGCGCGCCTCGCGNCTATAATAAATAAACGCGATTTCGTACTCGGCGGCGGAAACAAAATAAAGGTCGTTGGGAAAACGTTCAATGATTGTTTGGTAATGCAAAAGCGCAAGCGTAAACCTGTTTTGCGCCGATGCTTCCTGCCCCCGCTGGATGAGTTCCATGGGAGTTAAGTCGTAAGAAATTTCCGTTGATCTTGTCGCGCAGGAAAACAACAGAAAGAGCGTCAACAGCGGCGCAAGCGCCAATGTGTTTTTCAGTTTAATGTAGGGAAACCTCATGTTAATTACTATACTCCAAACATGGCGCAAAAACAAGCGCAAAGCAAGATCGATGATTTTTATGTTTTAACTTTCGGCGTATAACGCGCCATACTTGTCGGGCTTTCAAAGACATCCACAGCGCTTAAAAGCGAATTGTCAACACCAAGTTCCGCTAATTTTCCGTATACGACATCAAAAATATGATGAGCAATGCGTTCGGCGCTTGGGTCATTTTTGAACACCGCCATATCGTTTAGGTTGCTGTGATCCAAAGGCTCAAGCGCCGCCTTCAACGCTTTTTTCAAAAGCGAAAAATCCACAAGCATTCCGCCTTCATCAAGCCGCGAACCGGAAGCCCAAAGCCGCACTTTGTAATTATGACCGTGAAGATTCTCGCACTTGCCTTGATAGTGACTCAAAAAATGCGCCGCCGAAAATTCAGCCTCCACCCTCGCCTGATACATGGCGATAAGCATAACGCGAGGTGCAAAGAAGCGCAAGTGCCGTGCGGGAAATATTCCTACGGTAAAGCCACAAGCGAGGGCATACGGCGGTCGTATCTTGCAGCATCGCCAAGCTGTCCTTGTCCGTTGTGCCCCCACGACCAAATCGAACCGTCCCGCCTGACCGCTAATGTGTGCCTGTCTCCGGCGGACACTTTCTCCCAGTCTGTTCCCATGCCTATGCGCACCGGAGANTTGCGGCAGGAGAATGTGCCGTCACCAAGCCGCCCGTCACGATTGGCTCCCCACGCCCAAAGTGATCCGTCATAGCGGACTGCGGCAGTGTGAAAAAGCCCTGTGGCAACGTTTGACCAGTTTTTCACTGTGCCAATTCGGACAGGTTCACNGCGGTTATTTTGAGTGCCGTCTCCCAATTGCCCGTGTTCGTTNCTTCCCCACGCCCAAAGCGACCTGTTTTCCGCAATCGCAACGGTGTGGGCGTTTCCGGCTGCAACGTATCGCCATAACATCGTTTCTCCAACACGAACCGGCGTATTGCGGGCAATAAACGTGCCGTCACCAAGCCGCCCGTCCCAGTTTGCGCCCCAAGTCCAAAGCGATCCGTCACGTTTTATCGCGGCAACGTGCCTGCCGCCGGCGGAGACACTCACCCAGTCAGAGCTTGCGCCTATGCGAACCGGAACGTTGCGGTCAATTTGCGTGCCATCGCCAAGTTGTCCGTGTTCGTTGCTTCCCCATGCCCAAAGGGTTCCGTCTTTCCGTATCCCAACGGTGAAAAAAGCGCCGGCAGCAACAGTTTTCCAATTTCGCGCTGTTCCAACACGAACCGGGACGTGCCGTTCTCCCCGCGAATCTTCCCATCCGCCTGAACCATCCCCCAGTTGACCGCGCTCATTGTTCCCCCACGCCCAAAGCGATCCATCCCGCTTTAATCCAACTGAGTGGGAAGTTCCCGCGCACACGTGCGCCCAACTTCTACCGTTGCCCAAACGTGTCAGGCGAAAGCTGTTGCTTGTCGCCCCGTTTCCAAGCTGCCCGTTTCCGTTTCCTCCCCATGCCCAAAGCGTTCCGTCAGCTCTTATTGCCGTATTGTGGTTTGAGCCTGCCGCTTTTGAAACCCACTGCGGCATTCTTATAAAATAGGCTGGAAGAAAGGAAAGCAGCACAAAAACTGCAGTAAACGCCGCAACCATTGCAGGCGTTCTCAACAGATCACGCACTTTCATCGATAAAATGTCCTTTTTTACATACAATTTTTTAAATGAAAAGCCGCACGGCAACATAAGTCACCCAAAACGGCTTAAGTTACCTATAAGTATAGTGAAAAGGTAAAAAAATTGCAAAAAAAAACGGAAAAAGCTTTTCTTTTGTACGTTTGCCATGTTAGGATGAAGTGAGATTGAGATATACAATACAAATCAAGCGAGGTGTAAAAATGGTAATTTTGACATTGAATTGCGGGTCCTCATCTGTGAAATATCAGGTATATGACTGGGAAAAAAAGGACATTTTAGCGGTTGGTCTGGTGGAAAAAGTCACTCAAGGCGGCTCGTCCATCAGCCACAAAGCCAGGGGCAAAGAGGAGTATGTGAATGCTCACGATTGCCCAACCCACACAGATGCGGTGAATCTTATAATCAAAACGCTTACCGATTCGAATGTTGGGGTTATTTCCGATATGAACGTAATCAAGACGGTAGGTCACCGCACGGTTCATGGCGGGGATAAGTTCACAAAAAGCGTTGTTGTGGATAGTGCGGCGCTGGATGTTTTTAGCGAGATAAGCGATCTAAGCCCGCTTCACAATCCTGCAAACATCATGGGAATACAGGCGGCGCAAAAAGTGCTTCCCAACGTGCCGCATTGCGCTATCATGGATACTGCATGGCATCAAACAATGCCGCCTGCTTCGTATCTTTACGCTGTTCCTTACGAATGGTATCAAAATTATTCGGTAAGACG
>WQRS01000121.1 GCA_009786615.1 Treponema sp.
AACCCGGGCAATTGTCCTGTGTACATACATATTCCTGTAAACGGAACAGCAGAAACTATAGTCCGCGCCGCCGCCGGAATCAACGCATTCACTCCCATCTGTGCTCTGGCTGAATGCGCCGCCGTTGCCGATGCGTGGGGCGACAGGTGAGGATGATCTGTTGTTTGGATGTGCCTTATTCGCTTTTCATGCTATTATCTGTATAAGGAGTACCGTATGGGTCAGATTATGGGTTTTTTGAGTTCGCTTGCAAGCATTTACATGATGATACTTTTTGTGCGCATCATCCTCTCGTGGTTCAGCTGGGTTGGGCGGGGCCGCCTGCACGAGATTCTTGCGCGCGTCACCGACCCCTACCTTAACATTTTCCGCCGCCTTCCGCTTAGGGTGGGCTTTCTGGATCTTTCGCCCATCGTGGCGCTTGCCGTCCTTTCTCTTTTCGTCCGCCTCTTTGCCACAATGGCAATGCATCAAACGATAAGTATTGGCATAATTCTTTCAATGGTTGTGCAGATGCTTTGGGGCATGGTTTCTTTTTTGATTATCTTTTTGATNATCGTTTTTGCCCTGCGCATGGTCGCGTANTTTGCCCGCTTTAACATCTACAATCCCTTTTGGCGTATTGTTGACACCGTTTACCAGTTAATCGCTTACCGGATTAACCGCACGATTTTCAAAAACCGTATTGTTCCGTTCGTTCATTCGTGTCTGTTTTCGATTGCCTGCCTTTTTGTAATGTACTTCGGTCTGCGCTTTTTGTTGGGTGTTGCGTCCATTGCGCTTTTGAATTTACCGATATAGTATGTTTCTCAAAGGGCTAAAAGCGCCCGTCACAAGCCTTAAGGGCGCAGGTCCCAATTTCGCCGCCAAAGTCGCGCGGCTTGGTATCGTAAGCGTTGCGGGGCTTTTGTGCCACTATCCGAGGGACTGGGAAGACCGAAGCCGCGCCGTGCCGCTGAAAGACTGGCACCTGGGTCGCGTATGCACGACGGTTACCGTGCTTGTGCACGACTGGTTCGGCTTCGGGCGCATGAAAACGCTCAAAGTCCTTGTTGAAGACGAAACCGCGCGCGCATGGCTTTTGTGCTTTAACCGCCCGTTTTTAGACCGCACTCTCAAGCCCGGAACGCGCCACAAACTGTACGGCAATTTCCACTTCAAGCGCGGTGATATTCAGTCAAGCGCCTTTGATGCCGAGCCGGTCGGTTCAAGCGGCGCTAGCGGTGTTAGCGCCACTCAAGCTTCTATATTGCCTGTGTATCCGCTTACCGCCGGGCTTGTGCAAAACTCACTGCGAAAAATTATCGCTAACGCGCTTAAGCAGTTTGCTCCCGCTTTTGAGGATGAGCTGCCGCAGAGCATAATCAAGCGGGACGGACTTTTGCCAAAAAGCGAAGCGGTAACGGCGATTCATTTTCCCGCCACGTTTGAGCAGCTCCATCAGGCTAAAAAAACGCTCATATATGAGGAACTTTTTTATCTTGAAGTGATGATAGGAAAGCGGGCTATGGAAAGGCGGGATGTGAAAAGGGAGCGGGGAACAGGAAATGGAGAGCGGAAAACAGCCGGTAGCCAATCACCNGCTGCAAGTTTACAAAGCCGCCTTCTTAAACGCCTGCCGTTCTCCCTTACGCCCGGCCAGCAATCGGCTGTTGATGAAATAAACCGCGATATGGACAGCCCTTTTCCTATGGCGCGGCTTTTGCAGGGCGATGTGGGTTCGGGGAAAACNCTTGTGTCGTTTCTTGCCGCTCTTAAGGCTATAGAAAACGGAGGACAAGCGGCGCTTATGGCTCCCACAGAGCTTTTGGCGCGCCAGCACGCGGAAACCGCCGCACGGCTTTTGGAGCCGCTCGGCGTGCGGATTGCCTTTCTTACAGGAAACCTTAAAAATTCGGGGCGCGTGCAGTTGTTAAAGGCGCTTGCCGAAGGCGGCATCGACATGGTTGCGGGCACTCACGCCCTGTTTTCGCGTGATGTGGAGTATAACTCCCTGCGCCTTGTGATTGTTGACGAACAGCACCGTTTTGGTGTAACCCAGCGTCAGGCAATGATGGCAAAGGGAAAGCAAAACCCTGATTTGCTGATGATGAGCGCCACGCCCATTCCGCGCAGCCTCGCCCTCACGGTTTTCGGCGACCTTGATGTGTCGGCAATCCGTGATATGCCGCCCGGGAGAAAACCTGTGAAAACCCACCTTGCAAGGGAATCCAACGAGCAAAAAGTTTATGATTTTGTACTGCGGGAACTGGCGGAGGGGCATCAGGCGTATTTTGTGTACCCGCTTATCGAAGGAGGCGGCGAAAACGACCTGAAAGACGCAGTTTCAATGGCAAAACGGCTTGCAAAGGAAGTGTTTCCTGAGTTTCGCGTTGAGCTTCTGCATTCAAAGGTGGATGAGGAGGAAAAACGCCGCATTATGGACGATTTCCGCCGCGGCGAGGTGAAAATATTGGCCGCCACAAGCGTTGTGGAAGTCGGTGTTGATGTGCCGAACGCGACTTGCATGGTGGTGGAGCAGGCTGAACGCTTCGGGCTTTCGGCTTTGCACCAGCTCCGCGGCAGAGTAGGGCGGGGAAATGCCCAGTCGTACTGTTTCCTCGTGTACTCAGGCAATCTAACTGAAGACGGAAAGGTGCGCCTGAAAGTGATGCTTGAGAACTCTGACGGCTTTGTCATTGCCGAAGAGGATTTAAAGCTAAGGGGGCCGGGGCAGATTGCCGGCATTGAGCAGTCAGGTTACCTCACGTTGGGGCTTGCTGACCCCGTAAGGGATGCCGGTGAACTTAAGCGTGCGCGGGATGACGCGTTTGCAATGCTTGAAAATGACCCGGATTTGAGCCTGCCTGAAAACCGTGTTGTCGCCGAAGTGCTCTTACACGCTCCGCCTTTTGGGGCTGATGCGGCAGGTATTTGACAGGTCAAGATCTTCATTTTTGGGTATTCCGGCTGGTCGATGGAAAAACCCAACAATTTAACTAAACAAAATAGTTGTTTTTGGTTTTTTTTCAAAAATTCTTTTTTTATTTTCAATTTGCTATAGACAGATATACAATCATGGATTAGAATATGCCTTGTTGTCGAGTGAAGACAATAAAATTTTTTCGGAGGTATTTTAATGAGCAAGTATCAAGATCCAGCAGTGAAGGTAACCAATGCAGACCAGGCATTGAAGCTTCTTAAAGAGGGCAACGCGAGGTTTGTGGCCAACAATCTCGTCCCCACTGATTACAAAGAAGCTCTTGGTAAAACCGGAACTCAGCAAAGCCCCTTTGCTTCAGTTTTGACATGTGCTGACAGCCGCTGCTCACCTGAGATTTATTTTGATCAGGGGATTGGTAACGTTTTCGTCGTTAGAAATGCCGGCAACTTTGCTGACAGGGAAGCCATTGGCTCCTTCCAATTCGCGGCTAATGTTTTGGGTTCCCAGATCATTGTAGTCGTTGGTCACTCACAGTGCGGAGCGGTTAAGAATGCACACGCCGGTACAGTCACAACTCTTCCTGAGCTTGATGGCGTTCTGGCAGATCTCGGCCCCATCGTTAAGGGTGCCGCTGATTGGGAAAAAGACGGTGTTCCGATGAACGTGAAAGCCCAAGTTGAAGCTTTGAAAAAAGCGCCCGGCATCACTGTGCCTGTTTATGGCGCTGAATATAACGTCGCTACCGGCGTTGTTACCTGGCTTTAATGATTCTTGAGTTTTCCAGTTTCTTAATTTAATAAAAAAATAAGAGTGGGTTTTCAGGCACGCCATAGCGGGTCTGAAAACTCGCTGTTTTAGGTATTGTGAAGTCGGCCGCTCCGGGGTAGAGCGGCGTATGTTTTACCGATTTTCATTAATTTGGAAGGGGAAGATCGATATGTTAGTAGCGGATAGCACATCCAGAGTAGACACGTTTAAAATTGCGTTTATTACCGGTGCCTCAATTTTTGTTATGGGGTATTTGAACGGACTTGCGCTTGACACCTACGGTTTGGCAGCAATGATTTCTGCGCAGTCAGGAAATGTAATATGGATGGGTCTGAATGCAGCCGGGGGTTACTGGCAGGCCTTTGGAGAAAACTTAGGTCTGTTCTTCGGTTTTGCCGGCGGCGCGGCTTTTGCGCTTTTTACTCAGAAACTTTTCTCAGAAAGGCCTAAGCAGTTTTTTTATAACTGGACAGTTTTTTGTGTGCCAATAATTATTTATCCGTTCTTTTTGCAGTATGTGGTGCCGGGGTTTATAGCATTGATAGTTTTGGGTTTTGTNTGNGGTGCGGCTCTTGGCTTTTTTAGGAAGATGTATCACCTGGAAATAAACAACGCGATGGCAACCGGCAGCGCACGCTTTGTNGGNTTNCACGCAGCCGGTGCTGTGGCGAAAAAAAGCAAGCAGGAAGCTTTTTCTCTTTTCTTGTTTTTTATGTGTGTTTTCCTCTTTGCCGCAGGTGCCGCGTTATACGTTGTGCTTGCCAAAGCAGATTATAATCTGGCGGAAGGCGGCATGAGAGTCGGACTCGGCTACTACGGTCACGTTGGGCGCCTCTCACTCGGACTTGGTTACAGTGACATTGTTGGTCAGCACGGTGTGGGCGTTTCCCGTTCAACGCCGAGCAATATCGTGAGAGTTATTGGGCTTATCGCGATTTGTATAATCCCGTATTTCTTTTGCCCGAAACACATTGCTACAGAGCAAAAATAAGCTAAGGAAAAACTCAGGGGGAAAATTATGGAAGTGAAGGTCAGGTTAAAAAACAGAATTTCTGAACCTTTGGTATCGGCAACTGATTTTGTCATCAAAACCAAAGAAAAAAAAGGCAAGACTGTACACAGCCTTGAGTTTACCGTGTGCAACTCAATGGGCATAAAAGAGACATTCAGCTTTGATAGTCATGACAAAGCGTTACTTGATGCCCTGCTTAGCGGTATAAAAGAAAAGGGTGAGTTCTTGTTTGATGTGGACTGCAAAGTCTGCGACAAGACTGTCAGGTGTACCGAGATGGATTACGACAAGTTTGTTGAAATGACGCAATGCGGAGAGTACCANGGTGAACTTAAGTTTGCCGGNAAGGATTACGTCATTACNNTGTAAGTTTTGATCAAAAGGATGTGTTGCCGGCATGAATCGCAAGATGGGCTTGCGNTTCAGCCGGTTTATGTGTATAATCACCTGAGTAGTTTTTCAGGTGATTTTTTGATCGAGTCATTGAGTTGCTTCCAAAACCATTTTTGTACAGCTTAAAGT
>WQRS01000122.1 GCA_009786615.1 Treponema sp.
GAATCGCTGCGGCATCATTATTCGCTTATTTGCAAGCTGCACGAACGCGGCGCGTATTTCTTTGATTACGGCAACAGTTTCCTCAAAGCCGTGTATGATGCGGGCGTTAAAAGCGTCTGCAAAAATGGTCATGACGAAGTTGACGGCTTTATTTTTCCCTCTTATGTCGAGGATATTCTTGGACCCCAGTTGTTCGATTACGGATACGGGCCGTTCCGCTGGTGCTGTCTGTCAGGCAAGCAGGAAGACCTGGATGCGACCGACAAAGCGGCAATGGAATGCATTGATCCTGAGCGGCGTTATCAAGACCGCGACAATTACGTGTGGGTGCGGGACGCGAAAAAAAACAAAATGGTCGTGGGAACCAAATGCCGCATACTTTATCAGGATGCCGAAGGCCGCACAAAAATAGCGCTTAAGTTTAACCAGATGGTGCGTAACGGCGAGATTGGCCCTGTTATGCTGGGGCGGGATCACCACGACACAGGCGGCACCGATTCCCCGTTCCGCGAAACTTCCAACATTAAAGACGGCTCAAACATCACCGCCGACATGGCTACGCAGTGTTTTGCCGGAAATTGCGCGCGCGGCATGAGCCTTGCCGCTTTGCACAACGGCGGCGGCGTGGGCATCGGCAAATCCATCAACGGCGGCTTTGGCATGGTGCTTGACGGCAGTGAGCGGGTGGATACGATTCTTAGTATGTCGATGCCGTGGGACGTGATGGTCGGCGTTTCCCGCCGCGCATGGGCGCGCAACGAGAACGCTATAGAAACGGCGCGGCTTTACAACGCCAACAACGCAGGAACGGATCACATCACCATTCCCGTTGTTGCCGAAGATACGCTTGTCAGGTCTTTGTTTTAGACAGCCGTTTAGCGTCTATTTGTGTCTGTCCATAAAGTCGGTTACTTTACGGACAGACCTTCCATTTTCTCGCCTAAAGGCTACGAAAATGCGGTTTTTAAGGAAGTCTGTCTACAATGTGTCTACATTATAGACAGACTCTATTTAATTACCATGTGTTCAGCATGAACATGAGCGCCGTCACAGAATGGCATGTTTTTTGATTGTCCGCAGCGACAGATGGCAGCCTGCATTTTCGGCGCGTACTCAAAGCCATCTTCACCGACAATCTGGACACCGCCTGAAACTCCGACGGGACCAAGGCGCTTGGCGGACTGAAGTAGGGAAACCGCTTTTTCTGCGCTGTTGTCAATCGTTTCAGCGGCGGCATTGTAGGCTTCCCTGTCGGTAGTTTCCGGTGCGTCAAAGCCAACTTGCGAATGACGGCCATCACAGTACGGCATATTATCTGAACGTCCGCAACGGCATATATGCTTGGGGTTTTCTGTCGTTCCAAACGTTTTCCGTTCCTGAAACTCAGTTACCTTCCCTGAATCATCCATAACCATCAAAACTTCTTTTATGGGAATATCTCCGTCAATTTGAAGCGGTCCTTTTTTCAAAAGTCTTACCTTCATAAGGTGTTCTCCTTTTCTTACAGGTTTATTATCCTCAAAAAGAGGCTAAAGTCAAGATTGTAACAAATAAAACAGGCTCAGGTTACAGTCATAACAAATTTGGTGATGAAATGCAAAGCGAACATTTCCGGTGTTTTGGCACCTTGAGCTGGAGCCGTACTGAAATACATGATAAAAAATGCCAAAAATACCCCAAAAAGTTGATTTTTTTTCATAAATTTGACATTTTTCCTTGCAATGAAAGTTAAAATCATTTACAATTACACCCAACTTGAGACTTTCATGTATACAGCTAAGGAGAGGCGCCATGGAAATCACAGACATCAGGGTTAGAAAAGTGTCGGGAGAAGGAAAGCTAAAAGCCTATGTGACAATTACGTTTGACGACTGCTTTGTGATTCACAACGTGAAAATCATTGAGGGAAAAAGCGGGGTGTTCATTGCTATGCCAAGCCGGAAAACGAGGGTTGGGGAATATAAGGATGTTGCTCATCCGATAAGTCCCGAATTTCGTGCTGAACTCCAGACAAAGATACTGGAGAAATACGACTCAGGAAGCTGTGTCGACGATCCTACTCTGGAGATTTAGGACATTTATAAGACATCGAGCACCGTGTTCCCATTCTGCTTTGGTCGCTGGCATAGTTTGCGCAGTGGTACNCGGGAGCTCTAACCTTTGGTTTACCGCAAAGCTACAAACGCCTTACCATCTTACATTGAAATTNAGNGGGTTTTCCAAAACAAGCAAATCAGCCAGCGGAATGTTGAATTCCGCGCGGTTTCCCGCGGCAGTTCCGCCTTGAACGGCGGTAATGTGGCGTGGAAATTGGACGCTGACACGGATTGCCGCCCCGGCGATTTCGTTGGCAAGAGCCGCCCCGTAAATCATGGAAAGCAGGTTAAGGTACGCCTGGCGCGTCATATTTTCGCCTGTGACAACCGGTGCCATTATAAGTGCAAGGTGCTCGGCGAGTTCGGGGGAAAGCTGCCTTATGACGGCGGGGGCGAAAGTCCTGTCAAGCATTATGGTGATGGAAGAACTTCCGGCGGCAGCNCCTTCAGAAAAGCTTATAAACTGCCCGCTTGCTTCACTTAGTGTCAAAAAGTCNCCTATGCTTGATATTGCGATTCTGCCGTTAAGCGCGTTCGGAGTTGAGTTCACAAGGGCAGCCGATTGCACACCGGGAGCGGCGGCTATGGAGAGGCTTATCTCACCGGCGTTGAGTATGGGCGCATCGGCGGCAGCTCCCATAAAACCTTGTATGGAACGCACCAAAGCGACCGCCGCAGGCTGTAGGGATGTATCCACGGTGACATCCGCGGCTCCGCCGCCTCTGACTGCACCGTCAATCTGCGTGGCGCAGGAAAGGAACAGCGCCAACAGAGGCGCAAAAAACAATACGCTAAACTTTCCCATAAAAAACCCTCTTATAAGCGATATACAAACGTAACAATNAAATATACCGCATTGTAACAATACGTTTAAGCCCTTGCAACCTTACGTTAAGCATGGTGTCCTTACTACAAGGTGAAGTTTAAATTATAGGAGGGAAGATGAGTGGTTCATTCAAGCCGTGGGCTTTTTTGGAAGAGTACCGCGGCAAAAATTTTAGCGGGCAATGGCCTACGTTGCCGGAAATGTTCAAGATTACCGTGTCCCGGCACGGGGATCGCGCCTGTTTTACCGTATTTGAGCCTGATCGCATAAGCCTTTCCTACAACCAAGCATATACGCGCATAAATGCGGTGGCGCGTTGGCTTGCAAGCAAGGGAATCCGCAAGGGCGACAATGTGGCGCTTACGGGGAAAAACTCCCCGGAGTGGTCGGTCGCGTATTTGGGTATTCTTTTTGCCGGGGCGACAATTGTCCCAATCGATTATCAATTAAAAAATGAAGAAACAGACCTTCTTATAAAAACGGCGGGGGCAAAAGTCCTCTTTGTGGACGATGAAAAACACCCCCACTATGTCCAGACACCGGGCGGGATTTCAGAGCTTGTTTCGCTGGTTAAGGGAACGGGGCAATACATCTACGATTTGGATGGACCGGAATCCCAGATACAAGAGGCAGGTGAGTTTGACGTGGCGGCGATTCTTTTTACATCGGGGACAACGGGCAACCCCAAAGGGGTAATGCTCACTCACCAAAACCTTGTCGCCGACTGCTACCTCGCGCAGGGAACGCCGCTGCGTGTGTACCACACTGACGTGTTTTACGCGATTTTGCCCATCCACCACATCTACACGATGCTCGCCGTTTTTATCGAGGCGATCAGCGTTGGTGCGGAAATTGTCTTTGGCAAGAAGATGATAAGCGCTGTTATGCTTAAAGAGCTGAAAGAAGGGAACGTCACGATGCTTTTGGGCGTGCCCATGCTTTTCAATAAACTCCTTGCGGGCATCATGCGGGGGATTAAAGCCAAAGGGCCTGCTGTGAGCGGGATTTTGGGCTTTCTTATGGCGGTTTCAGGCGGCATCAAAAAAACCTTCGGGGCAAATCCGGGCAAGCTTTTCGGGAGTGTTTTGCAGAAAGCTTCGCTTGCAACGATTAGAATCTGCATTTCAGGCGGCGGGCCGCTTGCGCCGTCAGTGTTCCGCAAGTTCAACCAGATGGGCATAGACTTCGTGCAAGGTTACGGCCTTACCGAAACAAGCCCCATTATCGCGCTGAACCCCATTGAGCACTATAAAGAAACAAGTGTTGGCAAGGTGATACCGGAGGCGGATTTGAAGATTCTTGACCCGGATGCCAACGGCATAGGTGAAGTAATCGTTAAGGGGCCGATGGTGATGAAAGGCTACTACAATATGCCTGAAGAAACGGCGGCAAGTTTCACTCCCGAAGGNTACCTGAAAACCGGAGATTTGGGTTACCTTGACAGCGAAAATTACCTGTANCTCACAGGGCGTGCCAAAAANGTGATCGTCACCGACGGNGGGAAAAATGTGTACCCCGAAGAAATCGAAAACGAGTTNCAGCTTTTCTTCAATGAGATAGACCAGATTCTGGTGCGCGGTTTTGTNGCGGACGAGAAGCTGAAAAAAGAAGGNATCGAAGCGATTATACATCCGAACCCGGAACTGAAAAACCCTGAGGGCAATCCTTATCAGCCNGCAGAGCTCCAGGTTATGATGGAAAAAATTGTCAGCGAAGTGAACCAGCGGCTGTTGCCCTACCAGAAAATTGACAGGGTGGTTCTTTTGGATAAGCCNATGGAAATGAGTTCCACCAAAAAGATTAAGCGTTTCACAGTTTAGGTTAGGTAAAAAAATTGCGAAAAGCGGCTGTCCGGNTTCTTCTGGACAGCCGCTTTTTGTTTGGTTATAATTATCGTGGAAACATNANAACAACTTCCAAAACTTAAGTTAAGGAGCACTTATGAAAAAGGTATTGCTTTCAACCCTCATTTTGGGTTTTGCGTTTTTTGCCTTTAGTTGCCGTTCTGCGCCGGTTGCAGGCATAACCGATCCGAATATGCCGCCGTGGATAAACGATCATCCGCCTGAAGGTGTGCTTTGGGCAATAGGCACAGCAGGTCACGCTCAAATGCAAATGCGCCTGACCATGTCGGAAGCTAACGCGCGCCAAGCCATCGCCAACCAGATTGCCGTGCAGGCGCAGGGAATGATTACAGCGTGGGCGCGGGAAGCGGGCGGCATCAATGACACCGCCGCCGCTGAGTTTTCAGAAACCGTGTTCCGTCAGCTCGTTGACATTACGCTTGTCGGTGTTGTGCC
>WQRS01000123.1 GCA_009786615.1 Treponema sp.
AATGGTAACGGTAATGGTAATGGTAATGGTAATGGTAACGGTAATGGTAACGGCGGAGACCCCACCGAACCGGGCAACGGTAACGGCGGAGACCCCACCGAACCGGGATACAAGGGTTAATTCCTAAGTGCTTTTAGCGCTACGGTATCTCGCATGAATGGTATCAATACCCCGCGGCTTGCCGCAGGGTATTAAACCCTTCGATGACCGAACGAGCTTGTCAATGAAAAAAGCAAGGAAGCCTGAGTCTTCGGACTCAGGCTTTCTTTTGTCGTCTGTAGCCCTTCTTAAATCGCTCACTTTTTCTGGCGAAGCACCGTAATGCTTTCACCGCCCAAACCGTAATTGTCCATGTCAATTTCATCAATAACAACTACGGTGGTTTTGGGATTTTTGTTCAGCACATTCGCCAACAAATCGGTAACTCCCTTAATGAGTTCGGCTTTTTGCGCAACAGATGGCGCTTCGTTGCCTCCGGTAACTTTAATGTTTACATACGGCATGATTTTCTCCTCCAATTTATTATCAGTNATTATTGTTTATCACTTATAAGCTTTGCTGTGAAGAGTATCGCGGCGGCGGCGAGCATACTTGCNGCTGANATAACAAAAGCTATGTGAAATCCCATCCCNCCTGCCACAACCGGNCCGATAATCTGCCCTACGCCGTAAATCGCGGTCATAACAGCCACTGCGTTGGCGCTTGGTTTGCCGCTTAGAAGCACCCCGTACTGAAGGGAAAGTGTGGTTATTCCCATAAATGTCCCTCCCAGAAGCAAGCCGCCGCCAAAAGCGGCAAGCGCCGAACTTGACAATATGGGGAGCAGCGCCCCCACAGCTTGCAATACAAAAGCGAGAATCAACATGGGCAGATAGCCATTGCGCACAGCCAAAAGTTTCCAAATGGGGACGCTCACAGCCGCGGCAATTCCGGTCACTATCCACGACGTTCTGGCAATTTCAGGCGAATTTGTGACGTTTTGCACCAGAGCAACAATAAAAGTCATTCCGATTATATAGCCGAAGCCTTCAAGAAAATACGATAAAATCAGCAGTTTATATTTGATTCCTGTTTTTTTGTGCGCGGGGCTTGAAACGGCGGTGGCTTGCGGTAAAGGCGGTGCATAGTTGCGGCTTGGGCGCAGGGCAAAAATCGAAACGGCAACCAAAGGGATACACAATACGCTCATACCAAGCCATCCGGCCGGCGGTCCGCCGATTGCTTGCAAAGGGCCTGCCGAAAGCCCGCTTGTGGCAATGCCAATACCGACTCCGCTGTATAAAAGCCCGGACAAAACAGGGCGGTTGATAGCCGAAAGCGTATCCAGTACGATTGACGAGGCTAAGACAAAACACATTCCCGATGCAAAGCCCGCCAGAAAGCGAATTGTGTGCAGCAATGGCACTTCACGTGCAAATCCCATTCCGGCGGTTGTAATCAGACTAAGAAGCAAAAAAGCCGCAAACAAGAAAAACCGTCTTTGCCCAGGTTTTTCTTTACGGGCAAGCAATACACCGGCAAGATAACCCACGAAATTCCAACTGCCCATAATCCCCGCAGTAACATCTGTAAAATCGTGGAAAGACATCATGCCGGGCAAAAGAGCCGTAAATGCAAACCGCCCTATTCCCATGGCGGTTAAAAGTGCAAAAGCCCCGCCAAGTGCCGTTAAGATTCCCTTATTCTCGTGCCGGTTCATCGCATCACCGTAAATGAATTAAAGAAAAAAGGCGTANTTTCGCGTTACAAATACACCTTATAACGGCGCTCCACATCGTTGATAAGTTTATATTCAATGGAGTCAACAAGCGCCGCGCGGCTTGCCCCGATAATGTCTTCGGAAACCCCGACCGTGCTCCAGCTTTGCCTGCCGTCTGTGGAGGTTATAAGTACGCGCACTTTCGCCGCCGTTGCAGCTCCGCCGTCAATCACCCTGACCTTGTAGTCCGAAAGCCGCACTTGCTCAAGTTCCGGGTAAAATGCTTTGAGTGCGCGGCGCAAGGCGGTGTCAAGCGCGTTTACCGGCCCTGCCCCTTCGGCGGCGGCAATTTCTTCCTGACCGTCTACGAGCACCTTCACCCACGCGTGTGAGTTTGCAAGAGAAGCGCAAGTAGGATGCTCGCTCACAACCCTGCACGCATCGACATGAAAAAGCGGCTTGTAGCGCCCAAGTTCCCGCCGCGCAAGAAGTTCAAAACTGCCATCCGCCCCTTCAAAATGCCAGCCTTGCGCTTCCATATCTTTAAGCTTTTGTGTCAGCGCCGCCGCCGCAGTATGATCCTTGTCAATTGCAGGGTCGATTTTTTTCATACGTTCAGCAACAGCCGAGCGCCCGCCCATTTCGCTCATGGGGAAATGCCGCTCATTTCCGACCTGCGCCGGATCGATATGCTCAAATGATTCGCGTATTTTTAGTATGCCGTCGGCGTGCATTCCGGCCTTGTGTGCGAAAGCGTAATTCCCCACATACGGCATTGTATTCGGAAGCGTTACGTTGGAGATTTCCGCAACCGCCCGCGTAATTTCTGAAAGCTTNTCCATTCTTCCCGGCGGCAAGCAACGGAAGCCTAGTTTCAGTTCAAGGCTTGGCATGACNGCGGCAAGGCTTGTATTGCCGCAACGCTCGCCAAAGCCCACAAGCGTTCCCTGAACGTGGCGGCATCCGCGGCGCACAGCGGTTATTGTGTTGGCGCTTGCCATATCCGCATCGTTATGGGCGTGAATGCCCATGAAGTCCGTTTCAGCCTCGCCCAAAAAGGCAAATGCCTCATCAACGGCTTTTTCAATCTCACCGGGGAAAGTTCCGCCGTTGGTGTCGCACAGGACAATGCGATCCGCGCCTGCTTTGCGGGCGGCCTTAAGCGTGGAAAGGGCGTATTGCGGATTCGCCTTCCAGCCGTCAAAAAAATGTTCGGCATCGTAGAAAACTTGTCTGCCCTTTTCCTTGAAGAAGGCAACAGTTTCCGCGATCATGTCGAGGTTTTCCTCCTGACTTGCCCGCAGAACTTCAGTGACGTGGAGATCCCAGCTTTTGCCAAAAATGACAATCGCTTGAGTTTCCGCTCCCAGCAAGGATTGGATGTTTGCATCATCTGCCGGTTTTACGCCTTTTTTGCGGGTTGCACCGAACGCGCAGACCTTTGCGTACTGCAATTGGAGCTTTGCCGCAAGGCGGAAAAACTCCCCGTCTTTGGGATTGCTCCCGGGGTTACCTGCCTCGACCCAGGAAATCCCCAAGTCATCCAAAGCCTGAATTACAGCCAACTTATCCTGAGCAGAAAAAGTTATGCCTTCGCCCTGGGCTCCGTCACGCAGTGTGGTATCAAGTATTTCCATCTGTGCAATTTCCGCTTCTTTCATGGCAGACAGTAATAGAACACATTACGAAACTTGTCAAGCATGTGCAACGCTCATTTTATTCAGAATCAAACAACAGCGCCGCTGTCAAACCAAGTGCCAAAACGCCCGCTGCCGCAGCTCCCCATTTGAGAAAGCGGTTTTGCCTTTCAAGGCTGCGCGTTCTCGTCTGCGATGCTTGCCGATATGCCTCGAAGGATAGTTCCAAGCTCATCAAGGAGGATTCGGCTTTCTGCAATGCTGCTCTCAGCCTGTTCAATTCTGTAAGTGAGTTCTCCGCTGTTGATAACAATCCCNTCGAGCCTGTCTGCAAGGTTTTCGCTTCGTTTCGTAATTTGTCCAGCTCCTCTTTCAATATTTTCAGCGCTGTCTCTAATTCCTGAGAGTTCTGCCTGGAGTCCCGAAGCTCTTCCTGCAATTTCTCGTTGAGCGCTGACAATTCCATCGAGATCTCGATTAACTTGTTCAAGGTGAGCTCCGAGCGAAGATGATTCAACATCAACTCGGATTCTCCAGCCGGCAAAGCCTGAGGCAAACCCAATTGCAAGACCGGCAAAAAAAGGAATAAGCACAAGGCGCGTTTTAACATTCACGCTTTCCTCCATCACCGAACAATATATGTATTTTTCTTAATTTGGTCTTAGGATATTCGTGTTTTATTAAAGTTTTATGGAATATNATAAGAAAAACAGCAGAATATTTGGCGATTTCTCTTGCCGCCGATTACAATTTAAAACCCGCCGCCGAGCATTGTTTGATACTCCGCCGTGTGGCGAAGAAGCCGCGAATCCTCAGGCGCAATGGCAAGAGCCTGACGCAGGTAATGAGCGGCGCGCCTGCGGTCGCCATGCCGGTGGTGNACCTCGAATGTNGCGATTAGGGAATCTAAGTTGCGGGGATGCTCAAAAAGGCTTGCGCGCAAGTCAGCGAGCATAAGCGCTTCGCTGGGCTGAATGCGGCTTCGCAGGAAAAGATAGCGGCTTCGCAGTTGACCGCCCGGCACGGCGGCAAGACGCGCTTCTATCATTACTTGCGCTTCTGAATTGCGGTTTAAGTCGATGAGGGCGGAAGCGTACGCGATGATACCTTCGTCATTCGCCGGTTGAAGCAGATGCAGTTCGCGGGCGAAAGCAAGGGCTGCGGCGCTGTTCCCCAGNGAGCGTTCCAGCGTGTAAGCGGCAAGCAAATTGTCAAAAGAACGGCTCTCACTTAAAAGGCGGTTCAGATACGTGCGGGCGCTTCCCCATGCCTCACGCCGCATTGCATCGTCAAGGGCAAGGGCGACAACTTCCGGCGGCGGAGAGGGAACGGCCAAAAGACCTGAAATTAATTCCCTGCCTTCGGCGCGATCGGCAGGTCGGGGAGAAGCCATTAAAAGACGGGCGGCATAAACAGCGGCATTTTCCCTAAGTTCGCCGTTTATCGAAGGCGGCATACGCAAAAGCGTGCGCAGGTAATTTAACGCCGCATCGTTATTGTTAAAGCCTTCCGCCTGAACGCGGGCGCGCAAGAAAAGGTGCATGGCGTTGTTTGGGTTAATTGTCGCGTGTACATCGAGGGGAGCTTGCGCCCGTAAAAACTGCCCCTGCTCAACCAAAATGTGCGTCCGCATCAGTACAAACTCACCGTCACGCGGCGAACTTTTAAGCACCTTGTCCACAGCGGCTTCGGCGAGCGTCCATTCGCGGTTGTGGTAAAGGGCAATGGCAAGCGGGCGGGTAATCTGCAGATTTTCGGGAAAAATGTCTGCAAGTTCGCTAAGAATGCGCACCGCCTCACCCGTGTTACCCTGTCTTTCCATGATGCGGGCAATCGCCAACTTGGCTGGGAAAAACTCATTTG
>WQRS01000124.1 GCA_009786615.1 Treponema sp.
TTTTTCCATCTATGCGCCGCCATAATCCGCCAATAAATCTTATTGTCATAATTTTTTCTCCTTAGGGAATCACTGAACAAAGAGCAAAATTAACCAGTGATNCCCCAGCTTTAAGACTAATTGACGAGGTGAAAAAAATCCAGCAAAAACCGCCGAATTTTNGGCTATTATCCATGTTTTCCAATATCAGTTANATTNCGGNCAGAGTCAAAAATAAGCTCACACGGCTCTTCCAAAACATTCATGTTTGAGTTCGCTTTTGCCTCATCCACAAGCGCCTGCGAAATCATAATTTCCTCAATATGGGAGGTGTTTTTTATACGCACAATTTTCGGATTTGATTTGTCGCTGTTGGTGCATACAAAAATGGCTGCTTTAATTGCCTGCTCATCGTTTTTAACGATAACCGGAATACGCACGCCTAATACGACGGTTGAGGTAAATCCGTTGGGATAAGTGGCATCAAAGTCGATTTTATCAAAGGCGCGTTTTGTTGAAAAATCGGCCATTCCAATGCCTATTGCATTGCCGTGGGTTTCTTCGGATATGTCAAGGATAACATAACGCTGCCAATGCGGGCCGCCGCTTGCGAATGGCGTGCAGTAAGANCCGCTGATGTTTGGATCAGCGCCGTCCCCGGAAAAGTTTTTGCCGATTTGNTCGATGATNAGGATGTCAAACTCAGGAATGTAAATGCGCGGCATCCAATCCTTGGCTTTTTGCAGAAGGAGCGCTTCCCGCTTTTTAAAATCCGCGGNAAGAACTGATTCCACTAAACCTGTGTTATCAAAAGCGTTTTCCACAATGGCAATGCCGAAAAGGATATTCGCTTTTGCCATAACGACATCAGCATACATTTCTATGTTATGCGCCATTCTGCCAAAGCCTTCATCGTGGCAGCTTTCAGCGCCTTTTTGCTTTCCCATACCAATGGCAAGCATTTTCAAAAGCCCGCTTTCATACGTTCCCCTAAAAGCGGTGTGGGGTTTTACGCGCGCCACTACGACAATACCGTCCGCCTCAAACGCGTGCCGGTCAATGTACACAGGTTTTCCTTCAGGGCTTTCCCCGATGACAACAGTTTCCATATTTGATTTTATGGGGCAGCCAACGGCATCTTCGGTAATACCAAGGCTCTCCAGTATTTGAAGCTGCCCTTCCGCTGTTGCCCCGCCGTGGCTGCCCATAGCCGGAAACATAAACGGCTTTGCTTTAAGTTTTTTCAACTGCACGACAGTTTCTTTAAGTATTTCGGCTATGTTGGCAATGCCGCGGCTTCCGGCAGTTACAGCAATGCTCATACCGGGTTTTATTGTGCGCGCGATTTCAGGCTTTTCAAACTCTTTTGCAACAGCGGATGAAATTTCGCTGATTGTCGAATCCTCAAGAATTTGCCGGACGCGCGCCATTTTGGGAACTTTTACCGGTTCTAAAATGCTTTCAATAACTCCGTGGCGATCCCACCGGCTGTCCCGGAAATTTTGGTTCACAAGACCATTTTTGCCGTTCATTCCCGCTTTGTCAATGGACTAAGTAAAATATTTGACTTGTTCGACAACCCGGTTGGTTGCCGCACAAGTCTTGCAAAATACTTCGTATTTTGCTGTTTTCAAGCGGAAGTTGTTCTGAAACTGAAGTTTCCGAACAACTATATTACATTTTCTCTTGATTATTAAAAAAGTTAGCATAAAACTTAACGTATGGTAAAAAAAACATTTAGAAAATACCTGTTCATATCTGCCCTTTTGTTTCTTTTTTTCCCCGCCAATATTCACGCATTTCAAGTGAGCATTGGTGTTGAAGGCGGAGTCTCGCTTAACAGCCTGAACACTCCCACTGATTCCCGCCAGTACACCGAATACCACGCCAGAGCAGGCGTAATGGTGGGAATTCCTGTGCGCTTTCATTTTACTGACTTCTTTGCTTTGGGAACCGGACTTCGCTACACCCAAAAAAATCACCGTTGGGAGCGTGATATAATGCCTGATTTTGACATATACAGCAATTCAACAAATGGCTTTTTGCAGGTTCCGGTTTTTGCAAGTTTTGCTTTTGCCCCATTTCAGGGAAGGCGCGGTGTGACTTTTTTCTTTGACGCAGGGGCGACAGTTGGTTTTTGGCTTCACAGTAACCGGCGGGGTGTTTTAATGGACGTGAATCTTCTTCCACAGAGTTTTAACGAGCGGTTGAGATTTGACAATACAAGGGACAACCGCTTTGACGCTTCATTGTACGGCGGACTTGGAGTCAAATACGTCATGGAAAGGATTTCTCCTTTTATAAGCGTCCAGTATCACCGCGGTTTAACCGATATGCAGCGAAATTATATGCGCGACCAAGTTCCCCGTTACAACAACACGATCATTGTTCAGGCGGGCTTCTTTTTCAGAGGTTCCAGATGAAAAAAAATCTTTTACTCTTTGCGTTTATCGCGCTTTTGTCCTTAGGATGCCAGAAATTTCCGCAGCTGCTTGGACCGTCAGACTTTTTGGATACCGATAATCCCGGCTGGGAAACAGCCTTCAGGGGTTTTTGGGTTGGAATGAACTATAACTATGTCTTTTGGGATATTGATCCCACAAATTGGGATGATATTTACACCGCATTCCGCCCCAGATTTGCCGCTTTGGATGCCTCCGGGCTAAACGCGCAGGAAAAATTCAAACAAGCGCGCCAATATTTTGTTGAAATGACTGAAAACCTGATTGACGGTCACTTTGTTTTGATGCTTGAAGGCGATCTTCAGGGAATCAGCCCTTCAATGCAGCGGTTTTTCCGTCAGTTTGGAGCCTGTTTTTACGATGATTCCACATGGGAAGCCAGCGGCGTATTACGCTCAGAGATTATCGAAGGAGATTATTCGTATGCGACGCATTTTCATAATTTACTCACTACCAATCACCTTAGATCCGGAGCTTTACGGGTGCAGGCTCCAAATGTTGGAGGTTCAGAATATATAAACAATTTTAACGCGATAGTTGGCAGGATTCCCCTTCCCGGAAATACGGAATACAGTATTTTGTATATGCATTTTTCAGACTTTCACTGGACAGAAATTTTACGCAGAGTGAATGCCGGGGCAACTTCGTATTACAGTCAGGCGGCGGCTGTTTTTACTTACTTTTATGAGAATCTTCACAATCAGGATGTAAAAGGGGTTATCGTTGATTTAAGAGGAAACGGCGGCGGAAGGATCAGCGATTTATCGCTTCTTTGGGGGCAAATGTTTTCGGCGCAAACGCATAAAATAGGTTACACAAGGCAGATGATGGGCGAAGGCCGCCTGCATTTTGCACCGCTGATTCCTTTCACCATTTTGAATACTTCACAAACGCGGCGGAATTTAACAGTTCCTTTGGTGCTTTTGACGAACAACTTTTCAGTGTCTGCGGCGGAAATGAGCGCCTTGTTTGTGCGTTCCCTTCCCAACGGCTTTTTGGTGGGTTCTTCCACGTGGGGAGGAACGGGAGCTTTAATCTCCAATTACGTTTTTAACGCCGGGCAATTTCAAACGCACAAAATTCAGCTGGCATATACCGCGTCAGTGCAAACACTGGACTTAAACCGCCGAAGTTTTGAAGGCCGCGGCATTCCGCCTGATTTTTATGTTCCATTCAACTACCAGCAGTTTTCAAGCGGCGTTGATGCGCGCATTAAAAAGGCAATTGAAGTTATAACGAATAATCAGTGATCCATCAAATCTACTGAATGTTTCTAAAATGCCTAACTGAAAACAGCGCCACAGGAGCGGTCATTATTACAGCGGCAAAAAGCACCAAAGCCGGAAACCAGTATAGCCGCTCAAAAAGCCAGCCAAAGAGCAATTGCCCAACAGGAAGCGCAGCAATAACAAGCGCCATAACAACGGCGCTGATTTTGCCGACAATTTCCTTGGGCGATTTAAGCTGCGCGTAAGCCATAATTTGAATGACCACAATTTGTGTTGTAAGCAAAATCGCGGCGCCGCTTACTGTGACGATAAAAAACGACAATTCGTAAGGAATACCCGGCAGCAAAACAAGCGCTGCCACAAGAATTGAAAATGAGCAAACGGCAAAAAGCCAATGCGCCTTGCTGATGGGCAGTTTTTTATCAAGGCTGCCGATTAAAATGCCTCCGAGCACCCCGCCACCCATCATTACCCCCTGACTAAGCGCCAAAAGCCTCATATCAAGGCTGAGCGTTTGAATAACCAAAACCGGAAGCCCGACAAGAATCATACCAACCGAAGCTATTGAAAACAAAAAAATCAGCAAAGAAATGTTTCCAATTTCAGGCTTTTCTTTTGTCATAAAATGAAGGCTTTTTTGCAAATCTGACTTTACCATTTCCCAAAACTTTTCAGGTGGGTTTTGCTTTTGATTTGGGATGCAAAAACAAATCCAAAATTACCACTAAAGCAAAAATCGCCCCGCACGCAGCCAGCACAGGAAAAATGCCGAATTGCGCGTAAAGGATGGTTCCGAGCGCCGGGCCTGTGGCATTTGCAAGGGAAAAAATCAAATTGGCAACGGCGTTGGCGGGAACCAGCTTGTCCTTGGGAACCAAAAAGCGCACGCTTGCCAGGGCAGTCGGCATATAAATACCTTGAAGGACGTTTAACGCAAACAGTTTCACCACAATTACCGGCACGGCGGAGGCAAAATGGTTTGTAATAAGCAGGTACAAAACGATAATCGCTGTCGTGCATGAGTCCACCACAATTATGATACGTTTCTTTTTTCCCCGGTCAGCGATAACGCCGCCAAGTGGTGTCATAAGTATCAGCGGGATTCCGGCAAGGGCAAGCACAAGCCCAAAAAGCGCCGGAGAGCCGCTTAAGTCCAAAATGTACAGCGGAAGGACAAAACTAAGTGTTGTGTTGGCAAAAAGGGCAAGCACCTGCACAACCGTTAAAAGGGAAAAATCTCTGTTCCATAAGATAGTATTTTTTTCCATAAGGTGAGTCTGCGTGCATTCTAGCGAGGGGCTTTTTTACTGTCAAGTGAAGCGAAAACATGCCATGACACCAAATGCTAATAAAAGTTGCAAAAAATGTGCTTTTTTATGAGGAATTCGCGCTTTTTTGTATTGACGAAATTACAAAATATGTCATAATGTTGCAAACTATATGAACAGGAGTAGAGGTATTTTATGCTTAAATTTAGCGATTACATTTCGGATATGCCGGATTGCCCACACCAAAA
>WQRS01000125.1 GCA_009786615.1 Treponema sp.
ATAAGCCTGTTATCGTTGAGAAAGGCGGCGAAAAGTGCGCCTTTTTCCTGCTGCCGTTTTTAAGCCACGGTGCGCTTGAAGGGGACAATCCCGATGATGGCGCGTTGCGATCCCAATACGCGCTTGCCGAAACCGCCGCCCGCCGCATGGAAAAAGCGAGAGCTGAATTGGCGGAAAGCGGCATTTCCTATTCGGTGCTTCTGGCTCATCTTTTTGCGGCAGGCGGCATGGAATCCGGCGCAGAGCGGGTTTTTGTCGGCACGGCGGAACAGGTGCCCGTCACTTTGTTTAGGGGTTTTGATTATGTCGCCCTCGGTCATCTTCACCGTTGCCAGCGCGTTGGCGATAATGCGTGGTATTCAGGAAGCCCGCTTTCATATTCGTTTTCCGAAACCGTTCCGCTGGGAAACGGAGAGGACAGAGGGCAGCAGGAAAAGTTTTTTCTTTCTGTGGAGCTTACGCACACCGGCGCGCAGGTGGAGAAAATTCCTGTAAAGCCCCTGCGCAGCGTTTGGAGTTTTTCAGGGAAGTTTGCCCGCTTTTCAACCGATATATCGCCAGAAACATCGGACAAAATATCGCACGACCGCGCGTTGGCGGCAGCCAAAAACGATTACCTTGAAATACGCCTGACAGACGGCGGCATTACCGAAAACGCGCGGGAAATACTGCGATCGCGTTTCCCTAACATTCTTTCGCTGCGCCAAAATGATGCGTTTGCGGGGCTTCGTTCATCTGCCGTATTGCGCCGCAATGTTGACGGTGGGGAACGGCGCTCACTTTCAGATGATTTCAAAGATTTCCTTTTTAGCGTTTATGGGGAAGAATCCGCCGAAGAATCGGGGGCTTGCGCCGTGCCGGAAACCGCCGCTAAGATCGAACTGTTTAACTTACTCCTTGCCGAAGCCGAAGCGGAGGAGGTTTCATCATGAGGCCGGAAAAACTTGTCATGGAAAACTTCGGCCCCTACTCCGGCAGGGTCGAGCTTGATTTTTCCAAACTGGAAGATATATTTCTTGTAACAGGAAAAACCGGAGCCGGAAAAACGACCATTTTTGATGCGATATGTTTTGCCCTGTACGGCAAAGTTCCCGGCAGCCGCGGCAATCATCCGGGCAAACTGCACAGCGATCATGCCGCGGAAGGCACGATGAGCTTTGTTTCGTTTGAGTTTTCG
Source organism: Treponema sp. (assembly GCA_009786615.1). The sequence goes on from WQRS01000125.1 coordinate 1,178, forward strand.
ATAGGTGAAGCACCGTGCGATAAATCGGACGATAAATCAGGGGAAAACTCCTCAAGCCGCCAGAAGCGCTACCTTGTCGAGCGCACGCCGAAGCAGGAGCGGAAAAAAAAGCGGGGTGAAGGCACAATCGTTCTTGACGAAACACTTGCCGTGTATCAAATATCAGCAGGTGCAAAAACCGAAGCACATAAAAGCGCGCTTGTCTCGAAAAAAAGCGAAGGTGACGCAAAGATAAAAAGCCTGATTGGTTTGGATGCGGAGGAGTTTTTCAAAGTCGTCCTTTTGCCGCAAGGTGAGTTCGCCGAGTTTTTGAAGCAGAATACGAGCGATCGGCAAAAAGTGCTTGGCAAGCTTTTTCCGGTGGATAACGCGATGCGGGTAAAGGAAATCGCACGGAAAAAAACCACCGCTCTGGAAGCCCAGCTCGCCGAAGCTGCCGCAAGGCTTTCAGGCATTGCCGCACACGTCAACGCTGACAATTACCAAAACATCCGCGCTGATGCTGTGACAGCGGTGGAAAAAGCGGGTGAAGAAAGCACGAATCTTGAAAAGGAAGAAGCTCTATTGCGGCAGTTAATTAGGTTAAGGCAAAGTGAGGAAGATGCACAAACGCGGTTGGCTGAAAGCGCACGTCTTTTTGAACAATTGCAAGTGGAAAAAATTTCCATTGGCGAAAAAAGCAATATACTTTCACGTTCAAGGGCAGCCCGCCCGCTTGAGCAATATGTGCGCGGTGCGGAAAGTTCACGTATCGCGGCAAGTGCCGCGGAAGCGGAACTTGTAAAAGCCGAAGAAGAAAAAACCGCCGCCGAAAAATCTGCCGCGGAAGCTGAACACTTTCACGCGCAAATGCCTGAGCTGGAAACAGAAATAAATCAATTCCGTGAAAAGCGCCCGGGATTATCGCAAATGCTTGAAGAAGAAGAAAAAATATTTCTGGCGGAAAACGAGCTTGGCAAACATCAGGAACATTCGCAAAAGCTTAAATCGAAATATGAATATCTATCTGATGAATTAAAAAAACAAGATATTTATATAGAAGAAAACGAAAATCTTGCAGGTGAACTACAAATGCTGGAACAAAAGTATGAAATATCAAGATTAATAAATGATACTTTTAAGCAGTTGCGCAAATACCGCGATCGCTTTGGCGAACTGGAAAAAGAGAGAACACTTGCGGCAGATGAGATACGCGATTTAGAGCAGCAGGCGGCTAATTATGAAAAACAAATTCCTGTGCAGGAAGCCGAATTAAAAAAACTAAAAACTGAAAAAGCTGAAAGTCTGCAGGTAGATATGGCGGCAAATCTTTCTGTTTTGTTGGAGGATGGAAAACCCTGCCCCGTGTGCGGTTCTAAAGAACATCCGAATCCGGCGAAAGAAGCGGAATCGCCTTTTGATTTTAATCAGCGTATCGAAGTTCAGGAAGCATTGTTAAAAGATGCGGAAAAAAATAGGGCGGCGACTTTTGAAAAGTTAGAGGCAAAAAAAAGAGAGTTGAAAAAATCAGGCGACAATTTTGCGCTTTTGGAGAACGAAATCAAAGAAACGCGGCAAAGCGCCGCATCTTTGAGTGCGCGAAAAGACATAAAACCTTTTTTGGAAATCAGCGCGCCATTACCTTCCAAAGAAATTATTGGCAAAATTATCGAGACAGAATCAAATGAGCTNAANACAATAATTGTGCGCAAAAAAAATGCCCGCGAGGCTGATGTCAAAAAAAATGAGTTGTACCAGCACAAAACGGCAATGCTTGCCGAACAGAGTGAAGTTGAAAAAAACATGGCCGTAATTGATGCGGAAGAAAAAAATCTAACGCAAAAAATTACTGAAAGCAGGGAAAAGCGACGAGCTCTTTTGGAAGCGGATGCTTTTCACGGGCTTGCGTTTGAAGACGCAAAAACCGCTCTTGAAAGCCTTGACACTGCCATTGCCGAAAAGGAAAGCCATATCGTTCATCTTAGAAAAGAAAGGGAACATGCACTGCTTAAATTAGCGGCGGCTGAAGCGGCTGTGACTGCGGCTGAAAGCAAACAAAACGAAATGCAAGAGCGCAAAAAAGAAGCCGATGCCGCAATTTTGGCGGCGCTTGCCGGAACAGATTTTTCAAGCTCAGGCGAAGCGGAAAATGCGCTGCTTGATTTGAGCATTGAAGATGAGTTAGAAAAAGCGATTGCGCAATGGCGGGAAAATCGTACTTCGCTTACAGCACAAATAGCCGAACAGGAAAAACAATTAAAAGCTATACGCAGAGAACTTGAGCTGCTTGCTCTGGCAGCGGCACCAGCATTAAAGCAGGCGCACGCGGAGCTTGAAAATATCGCGCTCAAACGAGCGGAGGCGGAAGAAGAAAAAACGCGCGCTCTTGCCGCGCTTAACAACCTGGAAAAAGACATGGAAACCCTGCAAGAAGCGCAAAAACGCCACGATGATCTTTTTGCCCAAGCGCGCAGGTACAGGTCGCTTTTCGATGATTTATCGGGCAAAAATCCGCGCAAGCTGCCTTTTGATTCGTGGCTTTTGGCAAACTACCTTGAAGAAGCCGCCGCTTACGCCACCAAGCGCCTTGAGAAAATGAGCGATTATCGTTATTCGCTGCTTTTGGACTCGCACCAACAGCAGGGGCGCGGCTATTCAGGACTTGAGCTTGCGGTATTTGACGCGCACACCGGAAAGACCCGCCCCTGCGCAACGCTTTCAGGAGGTGAAAGTTTTATGGCTTCAATTAGCCTTGCGCTGGGACTTGCCGACTCCATTCAAAACCGCTCCGGCGGCGTAAGGCTTGATACGATTTTTATTGATGAGGGTTTCGGCAGCCTTGATGACGCAACGTTGGATAAAGCGCTGGTAATACTGGATGAGCTCAGGGACAGCCGAATGGTGGGGCTGATTTCCCATGTGGGGGAAATGCGCCTGCGCATTCCTTGCCGCGTTGAAGTTGTCAAAACCGCTTATGGCTCGCGGATTGAAACACAGTGACAGGAGTTACCTAATTTATTGATATACTTATAAACAGATGAACACAAGAGCTCGATTTTATTTATGTCGCAAATGTTATCTTTTTTTGTGTGTATTCGTGGTATGAAAATAGGTCCTAATAACGATCTCATCCAAAATGAGAGAGAAATACCTTTTCTGAAAACACTATGATCACTATTCGCAGAAATCAAGGTATTACGTGTCTTAATTACATTGAATCCTTCGGTCTTCAAAAAATCAGCAATTTTGTGCCACCCTTCATGTTTTATCTTGGTCATCACATTAAGCAAATCTCCATTTCCAATACAATCAAAATTAATTACTGTGCTATTGGTTTTCTCAGGATGATGCTTTTTACGCCATTTTGAAAATGCCCTGGAACCTAAAAGAAACACTTCTTCATGATCAAACAATACGAAAGCGCATTTTTGCCTAAGTTCAGGATCATTTCCAATGATGGATGCCATTTTGAAAACACCTATAACTCCACTGGTATTATCATTAAAATTGTACTTATTTTGGACAAAAAACGTAAGTAATAATATGATAAACATATCAAGTACAATCTGAATTAAAAAAGTCGATAGTCGCAGGGATAGCAATTTGACCTCGGAGAAGCCAAATAGCTACAAAAAACATTGGCAATATTACCACAGTACCAGTCATTCCCCATAGACGGCTACCAAATAATAAAAATCCATTGTTTCCGGGTGTATCATAATGTGCTGTAAAGAGAATGTCTGCATCTGGTTTACCAACCACTAAATTCCTGCTTGCAAAACCAAACATATTGCGATTATGATGCACAGCAATCTCTGAATCATCATAACCTAACTTGGCAAATTCTGCTTTACAATAATCCAGAAAAGGCAACTTTTGTTTTTTCCACATCCTGATTTGAAACTTCGTTAAAAGTGTTTCTGCAAAAGACCTAAAATAATTTATTTCCATATATGTCCTCCTCTTTACAATTATTTCAGTATAGAATATAGTCTGTAAGGAACGCGCCG
>WQRS01000126.1 GCA_009786615.1 Treponema sp.
ATCAAGCATTGGCTTTTATGCGGCAGGGGGAAATTGCCAACGGGGAGCGGTTGCTGCGTGAGGCTGCGGCCGGAAATCAAGATTGGCGGGTTTTTGCCAATCTCGGCCGCATATACGAAAGCCGCCGTCAGTTTTCTTCGGCCCTTGCCGCCTATGAAACTGCCGCGGCGCTTGCAGACGACCGTCCATCCGCGGCTCAAGTGCAGCTTCGCCTTAGCCGAAACCTTGAAGCCATCGGTCATATACACGAAAGCCGCAATGCTTTGGAACGCGCACTTGAATTAGACCCGGAAAACATCAACATACGCCGTGAGTTAAGGCGTTTCGGCGTTCATTAGACAGAGATTTGACCCTAACCTCTGTTAAGCCTGTACCAGTCAATGACACGCCTGTCCAGCGGACGCAGATCACCTGATCCTGTGTGTCTTACCCTGTCAAACAGGTACGGGAGCACCACCCATTCTTTAATCGCCACCCAGTTTCGCGGCAGCATATTCGCAGGCGAATAAAAATTGTCAGGCGGCATACGTCCTAAAAGGCTTGGGTAAAACTGCGGGAAAACCTGCTCCGTTACGGTGCGCATAGCCGAAAAGCCGCCTGCAATCCCGAAGGATGTTTCGCTTAGGCGCTCTCTGCGTTTCTCTTTCAGGAGCATCTGCTGGGTTTCAGCGGAGAAAAGCCACTGCGCAAAAGCCTGAGCCGCTCTACGAGCGCGCGCCCTCCTGTGAATGCCGAAGTAAACTCCCCTGTCATCCAGCGGAATCATCCCGTCGGAGGCAATCCAGCGGAAGTCAAGGTTCGTCCCGCGATCTCCGGGCAGTGTGAAAAAACGGTCAGATAACATGTGAGTGTACAAAATCTGCCCGGTGGAAACCATGCGTTCAGGTGATTCAAAATTGAACTTTTCGGTGAACGCTTCTTCCATCTGTATGCTCACATTGGCCTCTGTTATCCAGTTTCTAATCCACGCTATTGCCTGCTCCACAGCCTCGTCATTCCACGCGACAGGGGAAGACTCATGAAAGTTCGCGCCAAAGAGGGTCATCACCAAAAACATAAACTCGGTATTTGAAAGAGGAGAAAACCCCAGCCGCGAAAAAATGCCGTTGGTAACTACATTGTGCGCTTTGCCGCGCTCCATAATTTCAGTAATTTCTATAGTGAAGGGATTTTCATGGCCGTCGCTGTACCGGCTGGAAAAAACAATTGCCGGAACATTAAAATTAACCGGAAGAAGATGCTGCCGCCTGCCGACCCGCCCAAGCTCCAAAAGCTGCGGGTAAAAAGAAGCGCGGTCAACGCTGCGGAAAAAAAGGGTGCCCAGCGGTCTGAACAAGACCTGAGTGGATGTGTTCCTAAGCCAGCTTGCGACAACAATGTCAGGAATCTCGTTACTTTCGGCAAGGCGTTGCGAAGGAGATGAAAAGTAGCGAACTTCAACTTTGAACCTGTTTTGAGAGGTGTTGAAAAAACCTGCGTAAAAAGCCAGTTCAGGGCGGTCAGTCCATAGAACCGCCGTATCCCTATTGCCTGCGCAAGAGGAAAAAAGAAGCGGAAGAAAGGCAAATAGAAGCACCGCCAGAATCCGGCAAAAAAATCTCTGCACGTTCATGCAAACCATTGTTATCCTTTTGAGTCATCTTGTCAATCTTGCCTCAGCATAGTATTATAGACTAACATCAGCGATAGGGGGGGTAGCCTGTGGCATCATCCCCGAAGGATTTTTTTTGGTAAGAGATGCCCACATAATCAGACTAATTGAACGCATTGGAGAGCACTATCGCTCGAATATATCCAATCGCTTTATCCGCCCTGCCCTGCTCCAGCTACCCCTCGAAAAACAGTCGTGGGATCTCATCGAAGTGCTTACCGAAAAAATAGAGCAGTACCGTTATCAGGGTTTTCACATGGATGAGTTGTACCGCCAAATCATTGCCGCCGCCAGATTTGTGTCATATACCCGCCGCGAGCTCGTTCCAAGCCTTAGGGGGCGGCTTACAGGTTCAAGCACAGGCGCTGATAAAGTGTTGCGCGACATGGCGGTGAATAACTTCGGCAGCAATTTACAGCTTTTTGCCGATCTGCTAAATGAGCTTTATGTAAGCATTATTGAACTTGACAAATTAGAGGCTAAAGGCCGCCGTCCGGTTTATATGTCGCATCCAGAATTAAAAGATATTGGTAGAATGTTGGTAGGAAACTAATCTTTATGATTTCCGGGACAGAAAAAAAACCGTCTTTAGACCACGCGCTTGAAGTGCTTTCTGCCGCCAGACAAGAAATGGCAAAACGCATAGTTGCGCAAACTGAAATGATTGACGGGCTTTTAACCGGTCTTATCTGCGGCGGTCACATTTTGCTTGAAGGGGTTCCCGGTCTTGCAAAAACGCGCGCGGTGAAGGCATTGGCAGAAATTACCGCNCTTGANTTTAAGCGCGTTCAGTTTACCCCCGACCTGTTACCNGCCGACCTTACAGGGACGTTAATTTGGGAGCAGGCAAAAGGGGTGTTTTCTGTGCGCCGCGGNCCGGTGTTCACCAATGTGCTTTTGGCGGATGAAATTAACCGTGCGCCTGCCAAAGTGCAATCGGCGCTTTTGGAGGCAATGGAAGAAAAGCAAGTTACAATAGGGGAAAAATCTTACCGCTTGCCGGAGCCTTTTTTTGTACTTGCAACGCAAAACCCAATTGAACAGGAAGGAACATACGCATTGCCTGAAGCCGAACTGGATCGCTTTCTTTTAAAACTGATTGTTCGCTACCCAAGCCCCGATGAAGAATTACGCATACTGGATTTTGCAGCGCCTTTTACCTCAGGCACAAGTATTTCAGGCGGCGTTTTAACACCGGTGTTGTCTTTGGCGGAACTGGAGTGCCTGCGAAGCGCTGCCGATGAGGTTTTCACCGATGCCAAAATTTTGCGCTATATCGTGTCGGTAGTTGCCGCCTCACGACCTGCGCCTGTACGCTTGTCCCCAGGTATGGACGCTTCCATGCCAACTTCCGCCCGCCCCAAAGAAGGGCTTTTCCGTTACATTACATTCGGCGCATCCCCGCGTGCAACACTTGCACTTTGCCGCTGCGCCAAAGTGCGGGCGCTTTTTGAAGGCCGCGCTTTTGTAACNCCTGAGGATGTGAAAGCCGCCACCTTCCCNGTTATGCGCCACCGNATCGTTCTTTCCTANGAAGCCGAAGCTGACGGTCTTGAGCCGGATGCTGTCATTTCGCGGCTTTTGTCGTTAGTGCCAATGCCCTAAATAAAAGGACAGGCTGTGAACCGNGCTGAACTCCTAAAACGAATCACGACGTTTCCCCTTGTGGCGCGCGGTCTTGCCGAGGACATTCTTGCCGGNGATTACCGCGCCATCTTCAAAGGGCAAGGCATTGAGTTTGACGAAGTGCGCCGCTATGAGTGGGGCGATGACGCGCGCTCCATTGACTGGAACGTGAGCGCCCGCTTTGGAACNCCCTACGTTAAAATGTACCGCGAAGAGCGCGAAATGACCGTTTGCATCGTATTTGATGTTTCAGCTTCCATGCACACAACAGGCGGAAACACCCCCGGCCAATCAGCCGATTTTGGCGCAGGCAGCGTAAACCGCTACGAGCAGGCGGTGCTCGCTATGGCGCTCATCGCTTTTTCCGCTGAACTGGCATCCCAGCCGCTTGCGGCAATTTTTTTCGATAAGGAAATACGCAGGATCATCCCTCCCCGCAAAGGAAGGGCGCACACCATGTCAACAATTAGCTCAAGCCTTGAATCAGGCACGCCAAAAAGAGGAAGCGGTCTTGGCAAGGCTTTAACAGGCGCGGGCAGGTTTCTAAAACGCCGAAGCCTCATCATAGTCATTTCGGATTTTCTCTGTGTCGATTGGGAACAGGAAATGGGGGACATCGCAAGGAAACACGATGTCATTGCGCTGCGCATCTGCGGCCCTTTGGACAAGGAAATGCCTGATGTTGGACTTTTAACTTTGGTTGACCCGGAGACCGCCGTAAAAATCGCAGCGCCTTCTTCATTCGCTTCGTTTAGAGGCACATGGACATCGTGGCACGAGGAGCGGGCAAGCCTTTGGGAAGCGATCTGCAGGCGCTCAGGCGTTGCGCACTTTGAGCTTTCCACCGCCGATGATGCGCCTGTTGTGCTTAAGCGTTTTTTCCGTGGGCAATATTAAACGCAGCCGCGCCTGCCGCCTGCGATTTTTCACTTCGCTTGTCAATCAGTGTTCAGAATATCCTCGCACGCTTTAAGAAAAACATCCATGTCCTCATCTGTTCCCATCGTTATGCGCAAAAAATCGCCGATGCGCGGCTTGTCAAAATGCCTGACCAAAATGCCTTTTTCCCGGAGCGCCGCGTTAAACTCACCCGCACTTTTCCCGTTTTCAGGCGGCGGGCTAACAAACAAAAAGTTTGCCTGCGATGGCAACACCTTAAAACCCAACGCGGCAAGCCCTGATGTTACACGGCTGCGGGTGTTTATAACGCGGCGGTTTATCCCCTCATAATACTGAATATCGCTGATTGCGGCGGTCGCTCCCGCCAGCGCGAAACGATCAAGAACGTAGGAATTAAAGGAATCGCGTATACGGCAAAGCCCTTCGATAAGTTCCTCCGATCCTATGGCAAAACCAACCCGCAGCCCCGCAAGCGAAGCCTCTTTTGAAAAGGTGCGGGTAACAAGCAGGTTTGAAAACTCACTTGTCATAGGAATTGCAGAGCCTATACCCTCACCGGCGGCAAAAGCGATATACGCCTCGTCCACGACAACCACCCGCTTTTTACGTTCGGCGGCTTTGGCAATTTCCCGTATGGCATCAAGGCTTACAGCAATTCCTGTTGGCGCATTAGGGTTGGGAAAAATAACCCCGCCGCAAGGCCCCAAATAATCAGCAGCACTCATCGTAAAATCAAGGGTTAGGGGAATGGCTCTATATGGAACTTCCCAAAGTTTGGCATACACTTTGTAAAAACTGTAGGTGATGTCCGGGAAAAGTATCTCCTGTCCGCTGAAAAACGCCGCAAACGTAAAGGCGAGTACCTCGTCGGAACTGTTACCCGCAAAAACCTGATCAGGGGTAACAGCGTAACGGCGCGCGATGGCTTCCCGCAGTTCTGTGCAAACAGGATCGGGATACAG
>WQRS01000127.1 GCA_009786615.1 Treponema sp.
GGTAACACTAAAAGTTATCCAACTTCCCGCAATAGGTACATCCGTTCCGGGGAGGCGGATTACGACTGCCGTTACTGCATGGTAGATTAAAACAAGGACGGCGATGGAAATAATTATCTTGAATGCAGGCACGGGCTTGGCACCCGCTTTTTGCGTCCATCGATTTATCGCCAAGCCAATAAAAAACCACAGAACCGCAGGAACCACCAAGTTGAGCGCCAGAAACATGTCCGCTACTATTGGTCTGTTGTGTATAAACATAAGCACAAAGTAAAACACGCAGGATGCCAGGCTGTAGCATAAAAAAACCTGCGCGTATGTTGACCTGAAAATAGCTCTAAATGTTTTACGATTGTTCTGCATTTACGGTTTTTCCTCCCAACGCCTATTACCACCATAAACGGCGGCAAAAAAGACAGGATGATCCACGAGAAGACACCACACGGACAATGCTACACCCGTTTTTTGCGGTTGTCAACATTTCTTCCTGAGTATTTTATCTATGCGTCATTATTAAAGCTTTTTTATTTGACGATTTGTTTTTCCTGTGATAAAATGTGTGGTAATGAAAAAAACTGTTTGTGGTATTGACCTTGGAACACAAAGTTGCAAATTGATAATTTATGATTACGAGAAAAAAACTATTGTTGCTCAATCAAAAGCGCCTCTGGATATGATTGCCGGAAACGATGGCACGCGCGAACAGAAAGCGCTTTGGTATGAAGAAAGTTTAAAAAGCTGTTTTCACCAAATCGATGAGAAAACGAAAAAGACCATTGCCGCAATCGGCGTTTCCGGCCAGCAGCACGGTTTTGTGCCGTTGGACGGTGCGGGAAAAGCCGTTTCTAACGTCAAACTGTGGTGCGATACTTCCACAACAGAAGAATGTGATGAGTTGACACATGCGGCAGGCGGGGAGAAAAAACTGATCGCAAGTTCAGGGCTTCCGATGCGGGCAGGATACACCGCTCCAAAAATACTGTGGCTTAAAAAACACAAGCCAAAAGCTTTTGCTCAACTGCGCCATATTCTTCTGCCGCATGATTACATCAACTTTTTACTTTCAGGCGCTTATTGGGCTGAATACGGCGATGCATCAGGTACGGCGCTTTTTGATGTGCGCTTGAGGAAATGGTCGGCGAAGGTTTGCCGCCTTATAAGCGATGAAGTGGAAAGCTATCTGCCGGAACTTGTAAGCCCGCATCAGGCGGCAGGAAAGGTGAATAAAGCCGCGGCTGCGCAGTTTGGCATAAACGAAGGAGTGCTCATTTCACCCGGCGGCGGGGACAATATGATGGCGGCAATTGGTACAGGCGCGGTGCGCGATGGGTTTTTGACCATGAGTCTCGGCACATCAGGTACGCTTTTTGGCTTTTCAAAAACGCCAGTGATTGACCAAACCGGAAATCTCGCCGCCTTCTGCGCTTCTTCAGACGGCTGGCTTCCGCTGTTGTGCACGATGAATTGCACAGTCGCAAGTGAGAAAATGCGCGAGCTTTTTGGGATGGAACTTAAGGAAATGGACATTTCAGCGGGAAGAGCCCCCATCGGCTGTGAGGGCATAACAATACTTCCGTTTTTTAACGGGGAACGCACGCCAAACCTGCCCAACGGGCGCGCAAGCATAAACGGTATAACAGCGGCGAACTACAGCCGGGAAAATCTCGCCCGCGCCGCGTTGGAATCGGCAATTTTTGGAATGAGAATGGGGCTTGATTCGTTTATCGCTCTTGGCTTTAAGCCAAAGGCAATCACTCTGACAGGCGGCGGCGCAAAAAGTCCGATTTGGCAGCGAATTGCCGCAAATGTTATGAACCTGCCTGTGAGCGTCCCGTCAAGTTCAAATGATGCGGATTCTGAAGCCGCCGCAATGGGCGCGGCGATACAGGCGCTTTTATGCNTGCAGCAGGCAGAGGGGAAAAAGACCTCGATTGANGCGCTGGCGGAATTGCACATAAAGCAGGGTGATATAGTAAAGCCGGATAAAAAAANNGTGTCGCTTTACAACGAAGCATATTCGGTTTATACGCGGTATCTTGGGGCATTANGCCCTTTGTACATATAGAACACCTTATGGAGGCAACATGGCAGATTATTACGTTGGGGCAAAAGAGTATTTCCCNGGGATTCCAAAAATAAAATACGAGGGGCCNAAAAGCAAAAACCCGCTTTCATTTAAGTATTACGACGCTGATAAAGTTATCGGCGGNAAGTCTATGAAAGAGCATCTTAANTTNTCAATTGCGTATTGGCACACATTTTGCGCCGATGGCGGCGATCCATTTGGGCCNGGTACGCGCGTTTTCCCNTGGAACACTGACGCCCGCGATGCGATGGATAATGCAGACAAAAAAATGGATGCCGCTTTTGAGTTTTTCACCAAAATCGGCGCGGAATATTGGGCGTTTCACGACCGGGACATCGCTCCTGAAGGCGCAAACCCGGCAGAAAGTGAAAAAAACCTTGTTACCATGACCGCAAAGGCAAAAAAATTGCAGGCGCAAACGGGAGTAAAGCTTCTTTGGGGAACCGCAAACNTTTTCAGNCATCCCCGCTTTATGAACGGAGCGGCAACAAACCCGGAATTCGGCGTGGTTGCCCTTGCCGCAACTCAAGTTAAAGCGGCAATTGATGCGACAATCGAACTTGGAGGTTCAGGTTACACGTTTTGGGGCGGACGCGAAGGCTACTTCAGTCTTTTAAACACCGACCTTAAACTTGAAAAAGAAAACCTCGCCCGTTTTCTTACAATGGCGCGCGATTATGGGCGCAAACAGGGCTTTAAGGGCGTGTTTTACATAGAGCCAAAACCTATGGAGCCGACAAAGCACCAATACGATCACGACAGCGACACTGTTATCGGCTTTTTGCGCCAGCACGGGCTTGACAAGGATTTCCGCCTGAATGTCGAGGCTAATCACGCAGAGCTCGCCGGGCACGACTTTTTCCACGAGCTTGAAACCGCCGCCGCCGCCGGTCTTTTGGGTTCAGTTGACGCAAACCGCGGCGATCCCATGAACGGCTGGGACACCGACCAGTTTCCCATGAGCTACTACGAAAGCGCTTTGGCAATGTACGTTATCCTGAAATCAGGCGGNTTTACTTCCGGCGGGCTTAACTTTGANGCGCGCATTCGCCGTAACTCCGTTGANCCGGCTGATCTTTTTATTGCGCACATCGGCGGCATGGATGTTTTTGCCGTTGGNNTGCAAATAGCGCAGCGAATCATCGAGGACGGCGTAATTCCTGCCTTTGTGAAGAATCGTTATNCATCGTATNCGGCAGGCGGCGATGTGGAAAAGTTTACAAAAGGGGAACTTTCTTTTGAACAGCTTGCAAAAATTGGTATGGATGCCGGTTACCGGACAACCGGACTTACAAGCGGAAAGCAGGAATATCTGGAAAACGTACTAAATGGGTACTTGTTGGGGCTTTAACTGTCAAATAAATAAAAAAGTTTGACAGTTTTGCAAACATGATATAGCATATCTATATCATGTTTATTTTATAACATATGGGAGAAGAAGATGAAAAAGCTGAGTTTGTTTTGTTTGACTTTGGTTATGGCATTTGCCGTAGTTCTTACGTCATGTCCCGGAGCAAGGGATGGAGCGCCGTTAATTGGTATCGCGATGCCTGAAACACACGTAGAGCGNTGGATTGGGGATGGTAACCAACTAAGGGATGAGGCTATCGCGCGCGGATTTCGCGCTGAAGTAATGTGGGCGGATGCGAACCAGGCAGTTCAGAACACCCACATTCAGAGTTTTATAGTCCAGGGAGCCGAACTGCTCATTATCGGCAGCATCAACGAAGGTGTAGGATCGGCGGTTGCCGAAGCCGCACAGGCTGGAATTCCCGTTATCGCCTATGACAGGATCATTTCAGGGTCAGGTGATTACGATTATTTTATCACCTTCAACAATTACGAAGTCGGACGTATGCAAGGGCAAAGCATTGTGGACGCGCTTAATCTGTACGCGGTAACTCCTGCAAACCCCAGAAGAATCACGCTGTTTGCCGGTTCGCCCACAGACGGCAATGCCTTTTTCTTCTTTGACGGGGCGATGAGCGTTCTTTTACCGCACATCGACAGAGGCGCGCTGCAGGTAGTCGGTCCCTTCCCCAGAAGCGCCGCCGACATGGGCAACTTCATGGAAATTGCCACCCCCGGCTGGATGCCTATCCACGCCAGAACCCGCATGGACAACCTCTTAACAGGAGCGGCGGCAAACGTGATACTTGACGCGGTTCTCGCGCCCAACGACACTCTTGCGCGTACTATCATTGAATCCCTGCGCGCCGATGCCCGTTATCAGTATGCCCTGCCCATCGTAACAGGGCAGGACGCGGAATTTGATTCCATGATTTCGATTCGTGACGGCAACCAACACATGACCGTTTTCAAGGACACTAACCAACTGGCCGCCGCGGCGGTTCTGCTTGCCTATCAAATCCTTAACGGTCTGCCCCGCAACATACCCGGCACGGTTTTGGCGGAGGACATTGGGCTTGGTGAAATTGGCGATACAGGTGTGCGGCGCGTAAACACCTTCCTGCTTGAGCCGATTTTGGTTACCAGAGATAACATTAACGTGCCGGTGGACGCAGGCTTTTTCACTGCCGCCGAAGCCGCTATCTTGATGCAATAACTTCATCGGTCAGTAATTCTTTCCGGCTGCCGCACAAGAACCTGTGCGGCAGCCTGCATCATTTTGATTGATATAGAGGCTTATGAGCGAAAACATTCTTGAGATTAACAACTTGACGAAGGAATTTCCCGGAGTCAAGGCACTTGAAAATGTAAGTCTTGTAGTTAAAAAAGGCGAGATACATTCCATTTGCGGCGAAAACGGCGCAGGTAAATCCACCTTAATGAGCTGCATTTCAGGCGTTTACCCAAAGGGCAATTACGAAGGGACGGTGCGCTTCAAGGGNAAGGAAACTTCTTACCGCAGCGTTAAAGACAGCGAAAAAGAAGGNCTTGCCATAATCCATCAGGAGCTGGCGCTAAGTCCATATTTATCAATTTATGAAAATATTTTTTTGGGTCACATGCAGACAACATTTGGCATTATCAATTGGAATAAATACATTAAGGA